>NZ_JBEXDZ010000007.1:0-104252 GCF_040606085.1 Streptomyces sp. NPDC005485
CTTAGCCGCACGCGCGCAAGGGGCGGTACGGGAGTCCCGTACCGCCCCTTCCGTCGTGTACCGCTACAGCACCTTCGACAGGAACGACTGCGTCCGCTCGTGCTGCGGATTCGTCAGTACGTCGCGGGGGTTGCCCGACTCGACGACCACGCCGCCGTCCATGAAGACCAGGCTGTCGCCGACCTCGCGGGCGAAGCCCATCTCGTGGGTGACGACGACCATCGTCATACCCGACTCGGCGAGGTCGCGCATGACGTCGAGGACGTCACCGACCAGCTCCGGGTCGAGCGCCGAGGTCGGCTCGTCGAAGAGCATCAGCTTCGGGTCCATGGCCAGCGCCCGGGCGATGGCCACACGCTGCTGCTGGCCGCCGGAGAGCTGCGAGGGGTAGCTCTTCGCCTTGTCGGCGAGGCCGACGCGGTCCAGCAGCTGGCCCGCGCGCTCCCGCGCCTGGGACTTGCTGACGCCCTTGACCTGGATCGGCGCCTCCATGACGTTCTCGAGCGCCGTCATGTGCGGGAACAGGTTGAAGCGCTGGAAGACCATGCCGATGTCCCGGCGCTTCAGGGCGACTTCGCTGTCCTTGAGCTCGTAGAGCTTGTCGCCCTTCTCGCGGTAGCCCACCAGCTCGCCGTCGACGTACAGCCGACCGGCGTTGATCTTCTCCAGGTGGTTGATGCACCGCAGGAACGTCGACTTGCCGGAGCCGGACGGGCCGATCAGGCAGAACACCTCACCGGTGTTCACCGTCAGATCGATGCCCTTGAGGACCTCTACGGGGCCGAAGGACTTGTGGACGCCCTCGGACTTCACCATGGCGGTCACGCCTTGCCCCTCTCACTGCCCAGCCCGAGCATGTTCGCCCTGATCCTCTGGAAGACCGTCGGCGGCAGGCTGCGGCTGGATCCCTTCGCGTAGTAACGCTCCAGGTAGTACTGGAAGACGCTGAACACGCTGGTCATCACCAGGTACCAGATGGAGGCCACGAAGAGCATCTCCATCACGGCGTACGACGTGGAGCCGATCGCCGACGTCGAGCGCAGCAGTTCGTTGTACGTCACCGCGTACACCAGCGACGAGGTCTTGAGCATGTTGATGAACTCGTTGCCGGTCGGCGGCACGATCACGCGCATCGCCTGCGGGATCACGATCCGGCGCAGGGTCTTGGCGTGGCTCATGCCCAGGGCGTGCGACGCCTCCGTCTGGCCCTCGTCGACGGCCAGCAGGCCGGCGCGGCAGATCTCCGCCATGTACGCGGCCTCGTTCAGGCCGAGGCCCAGCAGGGCGCACATGAACGGGGTCATGACGTCCGTCATCTCGTTCTTGTAGATCGGACCGAGATTGAGGACGGGGAAGATCAGCGCCAGGTTGAACCACAGCAGCAGCTGGACGTAGACCGGGGTACCGCGGAAGAACCAGATGTAGAGCCAGGCGACGGTGCTGGTCACCGGGTTCTTCGAGAGGCGCATCACCGCGAGGAGGATGCCCAGCACCACACCCACGATCATGGCGAGCACGCTGATCAGCAGCGTACGGCCCGCGCCCTTGACGACACTGGACACGAACAGCTGGTCGCCGACCGTGTGCCACTGGATGTCGCCCTGCGAGAACGCGAAGACGAGCGCTACGAGGAGCGCGACGACGATGACGCCGCTGGCCCACCGGCCGTAGTGCCGTACCGGGATCGCCTTGATGGCCTCCGGGTCGGTTCCGGACGCCGAGGTCTTGGAGACCGGGCCTCCCGGAGGCGGAGTATCCGCCGGAGACTTGTCGAACTTGTCAGTCACGTGACTGCCCTTCAGTGGTGCGCTGGGCCTACTTGCCGCCGTTGATCGCGGACTTCTCGATCGCGCCCGACTGCGCGCCCCACTTCTCCAGGACCTTCTGGTACGAACCGTCCTTGATGATCGCGTCGACGGCTTCCTTCAGCACGTCACGCAGCTGGGTGTTCTTCTTGTCGAGGATGATGCCGAACGGGCCGGCGTCGTACTGCTTGTTGATCACTTCGTAGGCGTTGCCGCCGTCGGCCTTGCGGGCCAGGTCCAGCGCGACCGGGTAGTCGTTGATGCCCGCCACCGCGCCACCGGACTTCACTCGGGTCTGGGCCTCGGTGTCGTTGTCGAACGACTCGATGTCGATGGCCTTCTTGCCGGAGCTCTTGCACTTGGTGGACTGGTCCTTGAGCGCCTGCTCGTAGGTGGTGCCCCGCTGCACGGCGGCGGTCCTGCCACACAGGTCCTCGATGCCGGAGATCTTCTCCGGGTTGCCCTTCTTGACGTAGATGGCAGTACCGGCGACGAAGTAGTCGACGAAGTCGACGCCCTCGCCGAGCTTCTTGCCCTTGTCGTCCAGGCCCTCCTGGCGCTGCTTGTTGTCCGTGATGGACGACATCGCGATGTCGTAGCGACCGGAGTTGACCGCCGTGATCAGGCCGTCGAAGGAGCCGGAGGTGAACTGGAACTTCACACCGAGCTGCTTGCTCAGCGCGTCGGCCAGGTCCGGGTCGACGCCGACGATCTTGCCGCCCTCGGTCGACTCCATGGGGGCGTACTCGGCGTTCGTGCCGGCCTTGATGACGCCCGCGTCCTGGATCTTCTTGGGCAGCTTGGAGAAGAGGGGGGCGCTGTTGGTGTCGCCCGTCTCCTTCTTGCCCCCGCCGCTGCCGTTGGTCTGGTCGCCGCAGCCGGCGAGCAGCAGGGCGCCGGCGACCGCGATCGCACCGACCGCGGCGGTGCGTGAGCGCGCGATGTTCGGACGACGGGTGGAGCTTGCGGTCATGTTGGTTCCTCCGGCGGGAATGGATGGAGTTGCCGATGGGTCGACGAGAACACACACCGACGAGAACACACACCTTCGGGTGTCGCGACCTCGTGTGATGACGGCATCTTGCCATTCGGACTGCGCCGTTCAGGGGACTCGCTATGTCAAAATCGGATAACGGGTGACCCCCGATCTGCTACCGGCCGGTACCACTGGGCCGTACCTTCTGCGGGAATCTCCCCTTCCGGCCGGAAGATCTTCGGTGCATCTCACGATGCGAGCGGCCGTTACTCCGCACTTGCGGCGCCTTGAGCCGTTGTCCAGGACTTGTCCATCCATTTCGCCATGAGTCATGTCACTGGCATGTGACCTTCGCGTTATGGACTCGTCCACGGCACCATCGGTCCGGTAAGAAGGTTCTTTACACCCCTCATCCGGGGCTCAGGGCGCGTGTGCGGCGCGCCCGTCGCGTATCCGCCCGTACGCAACCACGGCGGCAGGGCATACGCGGTGCCCGCCCACCCCTCAACCAGGAGTGGTCACCCTCAAACCTTGAAGACTTAAGGGGTAAAACAAAGTGGCAGCGGAGATCGTCAATCCTCGCAGCGACAGCAGTACGGGCCACGAAGGCGACGCGGAGCCGGTGAATTCCGGCCTCGGCGCCGAGGGCGCCGAATCCGTTGAATCGGTCGGTTCCTTCGCCTTCGACCCGGCGTTCGCGCTGCACCGCGGCGGCAAGATGGCCGTGCAGGCCACCGTGCCCATCCGTGACAAGGACGACCTGTCCCTGGCGTACACGCCCGGCGTCGCGAAGGTGTGCAGCGCGATCGCCGAGCAGCCGGAGCTCGTCCACGACTACACGTGGAAGTCGTCCGTCGTCGCCGTCGTGACCGACGGGACGGCCGTCCTCGGGCTCGGCGACATCGGCCCGGAAGCCTCCCTGCCCGTGATGGAGGGCAAGGCGATCCTGTTCAAGCAGTTCGGCGGGGTCGACGCGGTGCCGATCGCGCTCGACTGCACGGGTGTCGACGAGATCGTCGAGACCGTCGTCCGGCTGGCGCCGTCCTTCGGCGGTGTGAACCTCGAGGACATCTCGGCTCCTCGGTGCTTCGAGATCGAGCGGCAGCTCCAGGAACGGCTGGACATCCCGGTCTTCCACGACGACCAGCACGGGACAGCGGTCGTCACCCTCGCCGCGCTGCGCAATGCGGCTCGGCTGACCGGGCGGGCGCTCGGTGATCTGCGGGCGGTGATCTCCGGTGCCGGTGCGGCCGGGGTCGCCATCGCCAAGTTCCTGCTCGCCGCGGGCATCGGCGATGTCGCGGTCGCGGACCGCAAGGGCGTCGTCTCGGCGGACCGGGACGACCTGACGCCGGTCAAGCGGGAGCTCGCCGAGATCACCAACAAGGCCGGGATCTCCGGCTCGCTGGAGGCGGCGCTCTCCGGAGCCGACGTCTTCATCGGGGTCTCCGGCGGTACGGTGCCGGAGCCTGCGGTGGCTTCGATGGCCGAGGGCGCGTTCGTGTTCGCCATGGCCAACCCGACCCCCGAGGTGCATCCGGAGGTCGCGCACAAGTACGCGGCTGTGGTCGCCACCGGGCGGTCCGACTTCCCGAACCAGATCAACAACGTGCTGGCGTTCCCCGGGATCTTCGCGGGGGCGCTTCAGGTGCGGGCCTCCCGGATCACGGAGGGGATGAAGATCGCCGCCGCTGACGCGCTGGCCGCGGTCGTCGGGGACGACCTTGCCGCGGACTACGTGATTCCCTCGCCGTTCGACGAGCGGGTGGCTCCGGCGGTGACGGCCGCGGTGGCTGCCGCGGCTCGGGCCGAGGGTGTGGCTCGCCGCTGACGCGGGTTCTTGCGGCCCCGCCGGGATGCTCCGGCGGGGCCCATTTTTTTTACCTGGGGGTTGGGCCGGGCGGATGGTTTTCGCCCCCTCCGCCCCTGCCCGTCCCGTTGACCTGGGGGCTGCGCCCCCTCGCCCCCTGCATCGCGCTTCGCGCTCGTCCTCAAACGCCGGACGGGCTAAAACCCAGCCCCTCCGGCGTTTGAGGAGCGGAGCCCCGGAAGACGGGACGGGTAGGGGCGGAGGGGGCGAAAAGGCCTTCTTGGCGGGACGCGTGTCACAGAGGGGAAGCGTTCCGCAGCGGGGGCGGGGGAGCCTATCGTCGTGGTCATGTTCGCTGCCTACGCCGCCCGAATCGACCGTGACCAGCCACTGAACGGCCTGGAGTTGGGGGAGCGCCCGGCTCCCGAACAGAGGCCCGGCTGGACGACCGTGAACGTCAGGGCCGCCTCGCTCAACCATCACGACCTCTGGTCCCTGCGTGGCGTGGGCCTTGCCGAGGACAAGCTGCCGATGATCCTCGGCTGCGATGCCGCCGGGGTCGACGAGGACGGCAACGAGGTCGTGCTGCACTCCGTCATCGGGCAGACCGGGCACGGCGTCGGCCCGAAGGAGCCCCGCTCCATCCTCACCGAGCACTACCAGGGCACCTTCGCCGAGCAGGTGTCCGTCCCGACCTGGAACGTGCTGCCGAAGCCGAAGGAGCTGTCCTTCGAGGAGGCCGCCTGTCTGCCCACCGCCTGGCTGACGGCCTACCGGATGCTCTTCACCAACGCCGGCGTACGGCCCGGTGACTCCGTTCTGGTCCAAGGGGCCGGCGGCGGCGTGGCGACCGCCGCGATCGTGCTCGGGAAGGCCGCGGGGCTGCGCGTCTTCGCCACCAGTCGTGACGAGGCCAAGCGCAAGCGGGCACTCGAGCTGGGCGCGGTGGAGGCCGTCGAGTCGGGGGCGCGGCTGCCGCAGCGGGTGGACGCCGTCATCGAGACCGTCGGCGCCGCGACCTGGTCCCACTCGGTCAAGTCGCTGAAGCCCGGCGGATCCCTGGTCATCTCGGGTGCGACGAGCGGTGACCGTCCCTCGCACGCCGAGTTGACCCGCATCTTCTTCCTGGAGCTGAAGGTGGTCGGCTCGACCATGGGCACCAAGGACGAGTTGGAGGACCTGCTCTCCTTCTGCGCCGCCACCGGCGTCCGTCCCGTCATCGACGAGGTGCTTCCGCTCGACCGGGCCCGCGAGGGCTTCGCCCGGATGGAGTCGGGCGATCAGTTCGGGAAGATCGTCCTGACGCCGTCCGCTTCCTGAGCTGCCGCGCGCCAGTCTTCGTACAGCCCTTACAGCTCCCACAGCACCCACAGCTCCTACAACGGCCGATCCGCCCAGCGGGTCGGCCGTTGCCATGTCAATTAAGGTTGACAGCGTCATGGTGTCAACGTAGGTTGACATTTATGACGGACGCAACGGATCTCGCCGAGCGCGCGGGCGACCGCGATCCGCGGATCGGGCTGCGGGCGGTCTCCGCGCTGCGGAGGCTGCTGGAGCAGCTGGAGGCGGTGCAGGTGCGCAGTGCGCGCAATCAGGGCTGGTCGTGGCAGGAGATCGCCGCGGAACTCGGAGTGAGCAGACAGGCCGTGCACAAGAAGTACGGGAGGCAGTGATGTTCGAGCGGTTCACCAAGGACGCCCGTGCTGTTGTCGAGGGTGCCGTCGGGCACTGCGAACGGGTGGGTGCGGAGACGGTCGAGGAGGAACATCTGCTCCTCGCGCTCCTTGACCGGGAGGCCAGTCGTGCGTCGTTCGCGCTGGCCTCGCTCGGGCTGACGGACGAGGCCCGGGAGTCCGTGGAGCGGTCCCTGACCGAGGCCCGCCGCCGCGGCGGGCTCTCTCGCGCCGACGCGGACGCCCTCTCCGGGCTCGGCATCGACCTCTCGGCGATCGTCTCCCGCGTGGAGGAGGCCCATGGAGAAGGGGTGCTCGAACCAGGGCGCCGGGCAGGAGGGCGCTGGGTGAAGCGTCGGCCGTTCGCCCAGGGGGCCAAGGGCGCGGTCGCGCAGTCCCTGCGGATCGCCGTTGCCCGGCACGACCGGCGCATCGGGGACGAGCACTTCCTGCTGGCCCTCACCGTCCGCCCCGGCGTCCCCGCGGAGGTGCTCGCCGACCACGGGGTGACGTACGAGAAGGTCACGCGCGTGCTCTACGGCGACGGGGGAGCCGCCGAGGCGGGATGAGGGCCCGGGCCCGGGGCGGGGCGTCTGGGGTGCCCACAGGACCGGGCACCACAGGCGCGAGGGCAGCATCATGCCCGCGGTGTGCGCAGTATCGCCCCGATGTGTGCCGCCGCCGCCGACAAGTGGCCCCGGGTGTCGCGTAGTTGCTGCTCCGTCACCCCGTGGTCGCGGGCCGCGTCGCGGATGTCGTCGCGGAAGCGGTCCAGCAGGCGGTCGAGGTCGCGGGCCGGGTTCCCGGAGGAGTCCTCGTGTGCCCAGGACGGCTCGTACTCGGCGGGGAAGTCCTCGGGGGTGACCGTGTACTCGGGCTCCGTCTGCGCGGTGCGCCCGAAGCCCTTCCCGAAGTCCTTGCCGAACTCCTTCCCGAACTCCTTTCCGAAGTCGCCGAACTCCTTGGCCAGTTCGGTCAGTCCCTCCCGCACGCCCGTCGGCCAGTCGCCCCGCGCGAAGTGGTCCTGGACATGGTCCTGGACCCGCTTGGCCATGCGCTGCATCTCCTCCTGCGCCTGCTCCCGGACCCGCTCCTGCGCCTCCTTGGCCTGGCGGCGCGCCCGCTGGGCCTCGTCACGCGCCCGGCGGCTCTCGTCCTTCGCGCGCCGTGCCTGTTCCTTCCACTCCTGCTTGGCGCGCCGCATCTCCTCCTTCGCGGCCCGCCACGCCTCCTTGTCGCCGAACTCGGTGAAGTCGCGGTACGCGTTCTCGTGCCGCCCCTGCTCCTTGGTCCCGGCGGAGCCCTGGCGGGCCTCCGTGGCCGCCGCCCGCATCTCGCGGCGCAGGTCGCCCGCCGCGCCCCGTACATCTGCACGGATCTCCGCGGCCAGCTCGGCGACCGACTCGCGGATCTCCAGCTCCAGGTCGGCCAACTCGCCACTGCGGTCCGCCAGTTCGGCGCGGCCCGCGTCCGTGATCGCGTAGACCTTTCGGCCGCCCTCGGTGGTGTGGGTGACCAGCCCCTCGGCCTCCAGCTTCGCGAGCCGGGGGTAGACGGTGCCGGCGGAGGGTGCGTACAGCCCCTGGAAGCGTTCCTCCAGGAGGCGGATCACCTCGTAGCCGTGGCGCGGGGCCTCGTCCAGCAGCTTCAGCAGGTAGAGCCGCAGGCGGCCGTGGGCGAAGACGGGAGCCATCTCAGAGCACCTTCTTGTCGGTCGGGGCCTGCGGGGCGTCCTCGGGTTCCGCGTCCCACGGTTCGTCCTCGGCCGGGGGCCTGCGCAGCAGGGCGATCGAGCCGGAGACGGTCGTCGCCTTCAGCTTGCCGTTGCCCGCGCCCAGTTGGCCGGTGATCTGCTTGGCGCCCCACTGGCCGCGGACCCGGAGGTCCTCGAAGGCGCTGGAGACCGTGCCGCTCGCGGTGTTGGCCTCCACCCGCGCGTCCGCGGGGTGCGGCAGCCTGATGGCGATCTCGCCCGACACGTTCACCAGGTGGACCTCCGTCGGGCGGCCTCCCGGGTTCAGGTCGACGATCATCGACCCGCTCACCGAGTCGGCGCGCACGGAGGGGCCCGAGCCCTCGACGACGGTCAGGTCGCCGGAGACGGAGTTGAAGCGGAGATCGCCGGTGACTGCCTGCGCCTCCACGTTGCCCGAGACCGTGTCGGCGCGCACCGGGCCGGAGAGCCTGACCAGCGTCGTGTCGCCCGTGACGCCCTTCACCTCTGTCCGCCCCTCCGTCCCCGAGACCACGGCGCTGGCGCCGACGACGCCCACCTCGACGTTCGTGCCCACCGGGACGGCCAGCGAGACCACCGCACTGCGGCGCCAGCCCTTGCGGTCGAGCCACTTGAGGAAGCCCCGCCAGGGCAGGTCCTCGTACGCGACGGTGAGGGTGCCGTCCTTCTGGGTCACGAGCAGCGGCGGGCCGTCGATCTCCGAGACTTCGAGACGGGCGGAACCTTCGTCCGTGCCCACGACGTTCACCGTTCCGTTGACGATGCGCACCTGGAGCGCTGTCACGGGGTCGTCGAAGGACAGCTTGCGTGGCTCGGTGACGGACCACTCGGACATGGTGCGGACCTCCTCGGCAGGATCTGACACAGGGGGGCGCGGACAGCGGCGTACGCGACAGCCACGTACGGCGCCGTCCACGACAACGCCGTACGACGTCTGACGCCGTACGGCGCAACACGCCATATCGCGTCTTCCAAGAGACACGATATATCGCGGGTACGGAAAGTCAAGACACCCGTTCTGGGGATCATCGAAGGGTCAAAAGGGGTGAATCGGCCTACGGTGTGACCATGTCGACGACGCCCGACGAGCCCCCGGCCAAGGCCGCCGGCGCCCTGCTCCTGTGCCGGGCGGGGCCCGACGTCGTCGGCACCCCCGCCCAGCTGCTGCGCGAGCGGATGGTGCTCCTGCGGGCCGGCGCCGAGTGGAGCGTGCTGGTCCCCGAGGGCGAGCCCTGGCTGCACGGCGGCGAACCCGTCGACCGCGTGCTCACCGGCTGGGCCACGGCCCTGGCCGTCGGCGCCCCCTGGCCCGTACTCGCGCTGTGGTGGGACGCGGACCGCTGCGGCTGCACGCTCGCGTCCGGATTCCGCCGCACCGTCGGCTACGTATGGCTCGCGAACGGCACCCCGGTCGGCGAGGACGAGGCGATGCGCACCTTCGCGGCGCGCCTGGGTCTCGACCCGGTGCTGGACATGGAGTCCCTGGACCGGCTGACGAAACCCGACACCGACGCCGACGCGCACGCGCGCATGACGGGCCTGCTCGCGGTCCTCACGCGCGCGGGACTGTCACTGCCCGCCGGCCTCGGCCCCGGAGAACCCGCCGACCGGCTGTGTGCAGCGGCCCGGAGCCGGCCCGGCGCCGAAGCCGTCGAGTGGACAGGCTGGCGCGACGCCGTCCGCGCGGAACTCGACGCCGTCGAGAACACCACGCTGGGCCCCTGGCTGCGCGGTCCCCGCGCCCGCGCCCTCGCCGCCGCCCAGCTGGCCGCCGGTCTCCCCCTCGCCGCCTGGGGCGTACGCCGGCGCAGCGGCGGCTGGATCGTCGCGGGCGCGCTGCTGGTGATCCACGGCGCGCTGGGCTTCGCCTACGACCGCATGCGCGCCCCGGACTGACGCCCCTGCCGAACCCGAGGGGGTCCTACTCGTCCTCGTCCTCGTCGTCGTCCAGCCGCGCCAGCCAGGTCGCCAGCCGCTCCACCGGCACCTCGAAGTCCGGGTTGAGATCGACGAACGTACGCAGCTGCTCGGCGAGCCACTCGAAGGTGACCTCTTCCTCGCCGCGCCGCTTCTCCAGTTCCTCGATGCCACGGTCGGTGAAGTACAACTCTTGCTCCTGATGCGGACGGGACAAGCCCTCGGGTCTACGCAACCAGGGTAGGCCGTGTCGGGCGGGCCCGGCTCCGGGCGTCCTCGTGCCCGGTTCGGCGCGTGTTGCGGTCTCGTATGCAACCGACCGGGGTATTAGCCTCGTCGCAGTTCAAGTGTGCTCCGGATACGGAGAGTTGACCGGAGCGGGGGGCGACGGGGAGCGGGATGAGTCATATCCAGGAGATCGAGCTGCCGGACGGGACGGTTGTCACGGCCCGGGTCGGTACGCCGGACAGCTACGGCGGGGACGATCAGGACGTCGGCTTCCTCGATGTCGCCAGGTCCAAGGTGGAGGATCTGGGGGAACTGATCTCGGGTGTCGGGACCAGCGTCCTCGGGGCCGCTCGCGCGGCCGGACCCGACGAGGCCGCCATCACCTTCGGAGTGGAGATCACCGCGAAGGAGGGCATGGCGATGGCCGTGCTGGCCAGGGGCGAGGCCAAGGCGTCCTTGCAGGTCACTCTCACATGGCAGTTCGACAAGCAGCGGGAGCGGGACGCACGGTCGCCCGCCTCCGGCAGCCCCGCCTCCGGCAGCCCCGACGCCGATGCCGGTACGGGTACCGCAACCACTGCCGTGACCACCGGCACCTCCGCCGCCGACCCGGCCCCGCATGACTGACCAGAGCCCCCGCCTCGCCCGGCTCAGCGCACTCGCCCGTGCCGCGACCGTCCATCTGCTGCCCGCCGAGGGCGACGCGACCCCCCTGTGGGGCAGTGGTTTCCTCATCGCGCCCGGCTGGGTGCTGACCGCCGCCCATGTGCTGCGCCCCCACCTCGCCAAGGACCGGAGTGTGGTCTTCAGGGTGCGCGGCGACGGCGTCGACTGCGCGGCGCGTCTCGAGAGCTGGCTGATCACCGAACCGGCCCGCCCCGTGGTGCCGCCGGAGGAGGATCTCGCCCTCGTACGGCTCGCCGACGACACCGTCGAGCACGAGTGCGTCTGGCTCACCGACCGGGCCGAGCGGCACTCGGGTGCCCTCAAGGCGTACGGCTACCGCCCCGATCCGCCGGAGGGCGCGCGGCGCCGCGCCGTGGCCTGGAACGCGGACGCCGAGATCAACGGGCACGACGACGACGCGTACGGACTGGTCTTCAAGCCGGACAACGACTTTCCCGGCGGAGTGTCGGGCGGGCCGCTGCTCGACCCCGACACCGGGGCGGTCGTCGGCCTGATCAAGTCGCGCAGGATGCAGCGGGACGGCGGGAAGGCCGTCTCGCTCGGCGCGCTGCGCTCCTTCGGGGACACCTACCGGACCGTGATGGCGGCACACGACGCCTGGCACGGCGGGGAGCCGGTGTCGGGCGACGGGGACAACTGGGTCGATCTGCAGTCCCCGGCGGCCGGAAGAGGCGAGTACTGGACCCCCGAGGACCGCCGGTCGGCCCTGGCCCTGCTCGCCGAACTCCCCCCGCCCCCGGACACGCCGACCGTGGAACTGCTGGCGGGCCTCGCGAGGAGCAGGCACAAGTGGCCCGGGGGCACACCCGAGCTGCTGACCTGGCGCGACGGCTGCGGACTGCTCTACGAAGGCACCCACGCCCTCAGCCCGTTCGCCTTCCTCAGATACCTCACGCTCGTCGCGGAGTACGTGAGCTGCCGGGGCGGCGACACCAGGGCCCTGCGGACGTGGACGGCGAAGCGGCTGCGCAGGCACCCCTCGCGCGATCTGTACGCCCTGGTGGAGGAGGTCCGGCTCCCCGACGAGCTGCGGCCCCGCCCCGAAGACGGCCCCGGGCGGGTCGTCATCCGCTACCCCGGCCCCGGCGAGGGCCCTGTCGTCACCGTCCTGCTGGACCCGGTGATCGGCTCGAACCCCACCCACTTCTTCTGGCAGATCTGGGTCGACGGCGGCCACGGCACCGACGACGGCAAGGAACCCGAGCTGTATGCGACGGACCGCTCGCTGCACGGATCCCTGCCCGGCGAACTCGTCCAGTCGCTGCGTACGCCGCTGGGCAGGCTGTTCAAACTGAAGGACGCCGACCGTCGGCCCGTACCGCTCGAAGTCGCCCTGCCCGCCGAGTACTTCGACACCCCCGTGCACAAATGGCGGTTCGACGACATCGCGGAACTGGACGACACCGGACACCTGGGAGCGCGCCGCGGGCTGGTGCTGCGCGCCCTCGCACGCCGGGGAGAACCGGACAAACTCTGGGTCGACCGCTGGCAGGCCATGGCGTCGGAGCAGCGGTTCAGCGCCTGGCGCACCCCCGAGCGCGGCGTGAGCCAGAACGCCCTGCGCTACCAGGAAGCGGCGTGCGGCCTCATACCGGTCATGTGCCGCCCGGCCGGCAGCGGCACGGGACGGGTCGCGATGAAGCTCGCCCTGGAGAGCGGCCACGGAGTCGCGCTGTGGCACGTCGACGGCCACGCGAGCCGCGCCTGCCCGGACGCCTGCGATGTTCTCTACGTCAAGGTGGAGGAACTCTTCGGCACCCTCGACTCGCTCGCCGAACTCCCCGACCGCGTACGGCACGTACGCCAGGAGATCAGCGAACGGCACCCCGACCGCCGCTGGGCGAAACCCCTGGCTCTCCTGTACGACGATCCCCGGCGACCGCTGCCCGCCGAGGAGACCGAGCCCGTGGACTCCCCGCTGTGAGCACCGACACCGCGACGCAGCGCGCGGACACCGCCATGAAGAGCGCGGACACCGCCGTGAAGAGCGCGGACACCGCCGTCAAGAGCGTGGCCACCGCCCCGAATTCACCCGGGGCCTGGCCGAAACCCTTCGTGTGGCAAGCCTGCCCTGGGTACATTGCCAGGGGCCCGTTGCGGGTGCCTGACGCCCCCGTCGGCCAGGACGTGGATGACCACCGACCGTCGACGAGGAGCACACCATGAGCGAGTGGTTTATCTACGAGGGCACCGGGGGGCCGGATCCGGACAGGATCCAGCGCCTCCCCGCCCCGCCGCCATGGCGTGCCTTCGACGCCCCTGCCGTGCCGTACGAGGTACCCGGGCTCGACTCCACCACCCGCCGCAGGCTGGGCGCGCGCAACGTCCCGCTCCCCATCCAGGACTCCGACACCCTCGAACTCGTCAACGCCGCCCTCTACTTGAGGCGCCCCCTGCTCGTCACCGGCGAACCGGGCGTCGGCAAGTCGACTCTCGCGCACTCCATCGCGTACGAACTCGGTCTCGGCCGGGTCCTGGAGTGGCCGATCGTCAGCCGCAGCGAACTCAGGGACGGCCTCTACACCTACGACGCCATCGGCCGCCTCCAGGACGCCCAGCTCGACCGCGCGGCGCACCCCGAAGAGACCACCCCGAGCACCTCGTCCCCGAACACCGCGGCCCAGGACATCGGCCGCTACATCCGGCTCGGACCGCTCGGCACCGCGCTGCTCGCCGCCGACCGGCCGAGGGTGCTGCTCATCGACGAGCTGGACAAGAGCGACATCGACCTGCCCAACGACCTCCTGAACGTGCTGGAGGAGGGCAAGTTCGCGATCCCGGAGCTGGAGCGGATCGCCGACCGGCCGGGACAGGAGACCGTGCGTGTCCTCACCGACGACGGCCGGCGCGTGGCGGTCACCGGCGGCCAGGTCCGCTGCCGCGCCTTCCCGTTCGTCGTCATGACCAGCAACCGCGAGCGCGACTTCCCCGCTCCGCTGCTGCGCCGCTGCATTCCGCTCGACCTCAAGGCGCCGCGCGACGAGCGGCTCGCCGCGCTGGTGCAGGCACACTTCGGCAGCGGCTCGTACGAGGACAACCACGACATCGTCGACCAGTTCACGGAGGCCGAGGCGGACGGCGCGCTGCGCCCCACCGACCAGCTGCTCAACGCCATCTTCCTCGCCCAGCACGCCGCACGCGACGCCGCCCACCGGCGCGAGGAGATCTCCGAGCTGCTGATGCAGCCCCTGGACCGCGGGCCCCGGTGACCGATGTCCGCACCGGCTCCCCGGAGCGCCCCGTCCGGCGGCGCGAGCGCACAGCTCGCGGCGCTGGTCGCGCGGATGCGCGAGGCGGACATCCCGCCGAGCGTCGAGGAGCTGGCGGACGCCCTGTGGCTGGCCCGCTGGCTGCCCGCCCCGCAGCGGCCGTTCTCACCCGCCCCGCCCGCTCACGCCGGACCCCGCCCGCCGGCCGGAGGCGCTGACGGCAGCCACTCCGCGAACCCGACCGGGCCGTACGAGACGGTGGGCGAGACCCAACCCCCAAGCCGCGCCGGGCTGTTCGCACCCGGGCCCGGTGACGAGGGGACCGCGGACGCCGAGATGCGGCCCGTGCGCGTGCCCGCCGCTCCCGCGCTGCCCGAACCCCTCGCGCTGCAACGGGGGTTACGCCCCCTCCAGCGCTACCGCGCCCCCGTACGCCCCATCCCTCGCGTCCTCGACGAGAACGCCACGGCCGAACGGGCCGCCGAGTCCGGGCTACTGCTGCCCGTCCTGCGCACCGAGCGGCGCCGCGAGGCACGTCTCCTACTCCTCATGGACGTCTCCACCTCGACCATCGTGTGGCAGCAGGCACTCGACGAGCTGCGCCAGGTCTGCGAGCGCGCCGGAGCCTTCCGCGAAGTGCACGTCCAGTACCTCCACGAGGCCGAGGGCGGACAGCCCGGCTGCGCCGCAACCCCTGAGCGCACCGGCCCGCTGCACGCCCCCGAGCAGCTCTGTGACCCCACCGGCCGGCGCCTGACCCTCGTCCTCAGCGACTGCGCCGGACCCATGTGGCGTGGCGGACGGATGCAGCGGCTCCTGCACCGCTGGGCGTCCACGGCACCCGTCGCCGTCGTCCAGCCGCTGCCGCAGCGTATGTGGCTGCGGACTCATCTGCCCGCCCGCCGCGGACTGCTGCACCGGCGCGAAGGGCCCGCCGGGCAACTGGAGTTCACCCCGGACCGCGGGCGCCCCGAGCGCGGTGCGCTGCCCATTCCCGTGCTCGCCCTGCGCCGCGGCTCCGTCGAGGGCTGGGCCCGCTTGGTCGCGGGCTCCACCGGGCAGTCCCTGTCCACCGCCGCCGGCTGGGTCCGCGCGGACCACCCGGCGTCCTCGGCGCCGGTGCGCGCCGCCGAGGACATCTCGGGCGAGGAGCGGGTACGGGTCTTCTGGCGCCCCGCCTCGCAGGAGGCCAGGCGGCTCGCGGTGTACCTGTCCGCGGTGCCGCTCTATCTCCCGGTGATGCAGCTCGTGCAGCACGCGATGCTCGCCGGCAGCGGACCCGAGGTCCTCTCCGAGGTCCTCCTCAGCGGCCTCCTCAAGCGCCGCGAGGACGCGTCCGACCCGCGCGCCGTCCGCTACGACTTCCTGCCCGGAGTCGCCCGGGAACTCCGCGCGCAGCTCGCCCTCCACGAGGTGGAACTGCTCTTCAAGCACTGCTCGGAGTACGTCGAGCGGCGCTTCGGCCGCAGTGCGCGCAACTTCCCGGCGATGGCGGGCGCGTTCCTGCGCGGCGCGGTCGACCCCGCCGCGGCCGGAACAGCCGACGAGGGCGAAGGGCCCGCCGGGCTCCGCGCGTTCGCCGAGGTCTCGGCCGACGTACTGCGCGACCTCGGACAGCGCGTCCCCGCGCCATCGCTGCCCCCGATGGACTTCGCCGAACTCATCGCCAAGGGCCGTGCCGCCCTCGCCCGGTACGAGGCGGAGGGGCTGACACGTGAACTCGACGCCGCCATCGGGCACTTCGAGGGGGCATTGGCGCAATCGGCCGGTGAGGAAAGGCGCGCCGCCGCCGCCGAGGAGCTCGCTTTCGCGCTGCTCACGCGGTGGCGGGTGCGGAGGGTGGGGGAGGATCTGCGGGATGCGCTGGAGGCGGTGGGGGGCGAGCCGGGCGGTGGGCCCCGCACGCAGGTGATGCGTGGATTGATCTACTGGACTCTCGCCCGTGAACTGCCGGTCCTGGGAGCCGACTTCGACGGAATCCCCCAAGGAGTGCACGACTGGGTCCGGGATCAGGACAGCGCGCATCCGAGGGAGAAGTGGACCTTGGTCGAGCTGCTGTACTGCGCCGATCTCCTGTTGTCACAGGCTCTGTTCGGCCTTCGGGAGATCGAGCCGCCGAGCTGGCGCCTGCTCGCCGCCGAGGCACTCCCGGCCGTGCGGCGTGCCTTCGCCGAGCAGGCAGCGCACCTGGCGAGCCCGCACGGGGATCCAACGCTACGTGCCGACAGTCCGGAGGAGTGGTACGTACGCGGGCTGCACCGGGCCATCGAAAGCGTCAAGCCCCTGCTGGACTTCCCGCCGACCGAGCGTGGCCGCCTCGTCTGCGGCCGGCTGTGGCTCGACCTGGCGCGGCAGTACGCGGGGCAGGGTCTCGTGGAGGCGACGGCGGCCCGGAACCTCGCGGTGGGCGCTGCTCAGACCGCCGTCGACAACCTCATGGTGGCGGTACGCCCCGAGGACGTCCTCCCCGCCCCCGAGCGGTGCCGCGCCTGGCTGGACGTGGCCTCCGCCCTGGAGATCGCCCAGCCGCCGCGCGAGGACGGCCGGGAGCGCCGCATGATCCTGGGCGCCGTCGACCAGGCCATGGCGGCGGCCGGCGAGGACAGCGCGCTGCGGTACGAGTGCCATGTGTGGGCGGCCCGGACCTATCGCGCACGCTATGACGGCACGGCTCGTGGCGCCGACCTCGACAGCTCCATCGCCGCCTGGAAGGAGGCCCTGCTCCTGCTGGACCAGGACGATCCCCGAACGGCCGGTGCCCTCAAGGAGTACGGCACCACGCTGCTCCAGAAGGGGATGGACCAGGTCTCCGTCGAGGACATCGAGCAGGCCGTGCGTACCCTGCGGGCCGCGGTCGACGAGACGGCCGAGACGGACCCCGCGCTGCCGTCGCGGCGCATGCAACTGGGCACCGCCTACCTCGCCCGGTACGAGACCACCGAGGTCCTCTCCGACCTGTACGAAGCCGACTGGATCTTCGGGGAGGCCGCCCGGACCACGGATGCGCCCGGTGAGGCCGCACAGGCCTGGTTCTTCCAGGCATCCCTGGCCCAGATGCTCGCCGCCCGCACGGGAATGACCAGCCACCTGCACAGAGCCGCCAAGCACTTCCGCAACGCCGTGGACAGCGCCCTGGAGAACGGTGAGCCGGGGATCGCGGCCAGCGCGCACGAGAGTCGGGGCGGGGTCTTCGAACGACTCGGCGAGGTCCACCAGGCCGAGGCGGCGTACCGAGAGGCCCTCCGCCTCACGACGCACACGGACCAGGCCACCCGGCTGCGCGCCCGCATCGACGACCTCGGGACCCCGCCCGGCGAAACGGCCCAGGCGTGAGTGCCCCTGCACGGAACGAGGCCGCGTCAGTGGCAACGAGGCTGAAAAGCCTCCCATCAAAGCCCGATCGTGTCACTAGTCTGACCGTGTCCCGTCAAGTAGCCCCTGAGGATTTCCTGAAGGAGAAGGCTGCATGTTGAATGAGCAAAGAGGGGAACTCGCCCAAAGGGCGGGTTCGGTGGGTGCCACGCTCGCTGCCATCGAGGTGAGCGCTGTCGCCGCAACAATGGGCGCGCAGTCCGAAAGTGCTCTGTATGTAGCGCTCGAAAGGGTCAGCTCTGCGGGGAGTTGCCCGGCTCTGGCCGTATACGAAGACGCCCCGTGAGCTGATCGGTGTGGCGGCACCCAGGGTGTCGCCACACCGATGGCGCATTCCCTACCCTCCGGGAGAAGTCTTGATCGACCTGCCGAATATTTCTGCGGCCGAGCGTGCCTCGGAGTGGCCGACTCAGGCGTTTGTCGACGAGGCGCTTGGTGACCCGTCCTGGCGCCCGTTTCCGTTTGCCGAATACATCGTCAAGATAGAAAGTCGCTGCAACCTCTCCTGCGACTATTGCTATGTCTATGAAATGGCCGACCAGAGTTGGCGTGAAAAGCCGATGGTCATGACGTCATCGACCATCGATCGGTTGGCTGAGCGGCTCGGGGAGCACCTGCGGGCGCATTCGGAGGAAGTGCCGTCGATCCGCATGGTGATGCACGGCGGCGAACCCCTGCTGGCCGGGCCGGAACGGATCGGGTACGCGGCGGAGGCGTTTCGGGCGGCGGTCCCCTCGGATGTCGAACTCACGTTGGCGATGCAGACGAATGGGGTGCTGCTCAACGAGGAGACACTGCCCGTGCTGCGCGAACACAACATCCAGCTCGGGGTGAGCATCGACGGTCCACGTGAGTCACACGACCGGCACCGCAAGTACGCCAACGGTAGAGGCAGTTTCGACGCGGTGCTGCGGGGCCTCGGAGCGCTGCGCCGTTCACCTTCCGCGGATCTGCTGCGGAGTGTGCTGTGTACGATAGAGGTGGAATATGACCCACTTGCGGTGTACGAGACGCTGCTGAGCGTGCAGCCGCCGTCCATCCATTTCCTGTTCCCCCATGCCAACTGGTCGGAGCAGCCGCCCAACTGGGCCGGTCATCGAGGTGGAACCCCGTTCGCCGACTGGCTCATCCCCATCTTCGACCGTTGGTACAGCACGGTCCCCGTGCCGACGCACATCCGGCTGTTCGACGAGATCATCGCATTGCTGCTCGGCGGAGCGAGCCGCACTGAAGGGCTGGGCCTCACTCCGATCCGGGTGCTCACCGTTGACACCGATGGCTCCCTTGACCTCGCCCACGTCCTCAAGTCGACCTATGCCGGTGCGATGGTGACGGGCATGAATGTCTTTCGCAACTCCTTCGACGAGGCGATGTTGCAACCCGGGGTCGTTGCCAGACAACGTGATCCGATCGGACTCTGCCGATCCTGTCAGGACTGTCCGATCGTGAAGGTTTGCGGGGCGGGCAACTATGCGCACCGCTATCGAAATGGCAGCGGCTTCCTCAATCCCACCGTGTACTGCGCCGACTTGACCAAACTGATCGGACATATCGGTGATCGCGTACTCGCGGATATACAGACCATCGTCGACAAGCGGTCGTGAGCGTCGTCCTCGACGTACGCCTCATTGCACGGCTGAACGATGATCGAGCGGTAGCCGATCCGAAAAACGCCGCTGGGCCCGCCCCCGAGTCGTAGGGACTCGGGGCCGGGCCCACCGTATGTACAGCCGTTGAGGCCTAGGCCTCGAACACCTCACGCACCAACTGCTCCTGCTCCGCCTGGTGCCGCTTCGCGGAACCCACGGCGGGGGACGAGCCGGCCGGGCGGGAGATGCGGCGCAGGCGTTCGGCGCCGGGGATGTCCGCGCCGACCGCGAGGTCCAGGTGGTCGATCAGGTTGAGGGCGATGAAGGGCCATGCGCCCTGGTTCGCCGGCTCCTCCTGGGCCCACAGGTACTTCGCGGCGTTCGGGTACTTGGCGATCTCCGCCTGGACCTCGGCACCCGGCAGCGGGTACAGACGCTCCAGACGGATGATCGCGGTGTCCGTGATGCCGCGCTTCTTCCGCTCGGCGTCGAGGTCGTAGTACAGCTTGCCCGCGCAGAACACGACCTTGCGGACCGCGGCCGCGTCGACCGAGTCGTCGCCGATGACCGGGCGGAACTGGCCCGTGGTGAACTCCTCCGTCTTCGACGCGGCGGCCTTGAGGCGCAGCATCGACTTCGGGGTGAAGACCACCAGCGGCTTGTGGTGCGGGTTGTGCACCTGCCACCGCAGGAGGTGGAAGTAGTTCGACGGGAGCGTCGGCTGGGCGACCGTCATGTTGTTCTGGGCGCACAGCTGGAGGAAGCGCTCGATGCGGGCCGAGGAGTGGTCCGGGCCCTGGCCCTCGTAGCCGTGCGGGAGCAGGAGCGTGACGCCGGACGTCTGGCCCCACTTCTGCTCCGCCGCCGAGATGTACTCGTCGACGACCGTCTGCGCGCCGTTGACGAAGTCACCGAACTGCGCCTCCCACATGACCAGGGACTCGGGACGGGCCAGCGAGTAGCCGTACTCGAAGCCCATGACCGCGTACTCGGAGAGCAGGGAGTCGTAGACGTTGTAGCGGGCCTGCTCGTCCGACAGGTAGAGGAGCGGGGTGAAGTCCTCGCCCGTCTGCCGGTCGATGAGGACCGCGTGGCGCTGGCCGAACGTGCCGCGGCGGGAGTCCTGGCCCGACAGGCGGACCGGGGTGCCCTCCAGCAGCAGCGAGCCGAGGGCGAGGGTCTCGCCCATGCCCCAGTCGATCGTGTCGTCCTCGATCATCGCCGCGCGGCGCTGCAGCTGCGGCAGCAGACGCGGGTGCACGGTGACGTGGTCGGGGATGTTGACCTGCGACTCGGCGATGCGCTTGACGACCTCCTGGGAGATCGCGGTCTGCACGGCCACCGGGAACTCGGCCTGCGGGTCCGGGACATGCGCCTCGGCCGGAGCCGAGACAGCCTCGCGGACCTCGGTGAAGACCTTCTCCAGCTGGCCCTGGAAGTCCTGCAGCGCCTGCTCGGCCTCTTCCAGCGTGATGTCGCCGCGACCGATGAGGGACTCGGTGTAGAGCTTGCGCACCGAGCGCTTCTTGTCGATCAGGTCGTACATCAGCGGCTGCGTGAACGCCGGGTTGTCGGACTCGTTGTGTCCGCGGCGGCGGTAGCAGATGAGGTCGATGACGACGTCCTTGTTGAACGCCTGGCGGAACTCGAAGGCCAGGCGAGCGACGCGGACGACGGCCTCGGGGTCGTCGCCGTTCACGTGGAAGATCGGCGCCTCGATCATGCGGGCCACGTCGGTGGCGTACATGGAGGAGCGCGACGACTCCGGGGCGGCGGTGAAGCCGACCTGGTTGTTGATGACGATGTGGACCGTGCCGCCCGTGCGGTAGCCGCGCAGCTGCGACATGTTGAGCGTCTCGGCGACCACACCCTGGCCCGCGAAGGCCGCGTCACCGTGCAGGGCGACCGGCAGGACCGTGAAGTCCGTGCCGCCCTTGTTGATGATGTCCTGCTTGGCGCGGACGATGCCCTCGATGACCGGGTCGACCGTCTCCAGGTGGGACGGGTTCGCGGCCAGCGAGACCTTGATCTGCTCACCGTCGAGGCCCGTGAAGGTGCCCTGGGCGCCCAGGTGGTACTTCACGTCGCCGGAGCCGTGCATCGACTTCGGGTCGAGGTTGCCCTCGAACTCCCGGAAGATCTGCGCGTACGACTTGCCGACGATGTTCGCGAGGACGTTCAGCCGGCCGCGGTGGGCCATGCCGATGACGACCTCGTCCAGGCGGGACTCCGCGGCGCTGTCGATGACGGCGTCGAGCAGCGGGATGACGGACTCGCCGCCCTCCAGGGAGAAGCGCTTCTGGCCGACGTACTTCGTCTGCAGGAACGTCTCGAAGGCCTCGGCGGAGTTCAGGCGGCGCAGGATGCGCAGCTGCTCCTCACGCTCCGGCTTGGAGTGCGAGCGCTCGATGCGGTCCTGGATCCACTTGCGCTGCTTGGGGTCCTGGATGTGCATGAACTCGACGCCGGTGGTGCGGCAGTACGAGTCGCGCAGCACGCCGAGGATGTCGCGCAGCTTCATCAGGGACTTGCCGGCGAAGCCGCCGACCGCGAACTCCCGCTCCAGGTCCCACAGGGTGAGGCCGTGCTCGGTGATGTCCAGGTCGGGGTGCTTGCGCTGGCGGTACTCCAGCGGGTCGGTGTCGGCCATGACGTGGCCGCGGACCCGGTAGGAGTGGATCAGCTCGAAGACGCGGGCGGCCTTGGTGACGTCGTCGTCGTGGCTGGCGTCGATGTCCTTGAGCCAGCGGACCGGCTCGTAGGGGATGCGCAGCGCCTCGAAGATGTCGTCGTAGAAGCCGCCCTCGCCGAGGAGGAAGTTCGCGACGATCCGCAGGAACTCGCCGGAGGCGGCGCCCTGGATCACCCGGTGGTCGTAGGTCGACGTGAGCGTCATGACCTTCGAGATGCCGAGCTTGTTCAGGGTGTCCTGGGAGGTGCCCTGGAACTCCGCGGGGTAGTCCATCGAGCCGACGCCCATGATGACCGACTGGCCGGGCATCAGACGCGGGACGGAGTGGACGGTGCCGAGGCCGCCGGGGTTGGTCAGGGAGACCGTGACACCGGAGAAGTCGTCCATCGTCAGCTTGCCGTCGCGGGCGCGGCGGACGATGTCCTCGTAGGCCTGCCAGAACTCGAAGAAGTTCAGGGTCTCGGCCTTCTTGATGCCCGCGACGACCAGCTGGCGGTCGCCGTTGGGCTTCACCAGGTCGATGGCGAGGCCGAAGTTGATGTGCTCCGGCTTGACCAGGGTCGGCTTGCCGTCCTTCTCGACGAACGAGTAGTTCATCGAGGGCATGGCCTTGATGGCCTGCACCATCGCGTAGCCGATGAGGTGGGTGAAGGAGATCTTCCCGCCCCGGGCGCGCTTGAGGTGGTTGTTGATGACGATGCGGTTGTCGAAGAGCAGCTTCACCGGGACCGCGCGCACGGACGTCGCCGTGGGCACCTCCAGCGAGGCGTTCATGTTCTTCGCGACGGCACCGGCGGGTCCGCGCAGCGTCACGTACTCGGGGCCTTCGGGGGCCTCGGTGGCGGGCGCGGCGGCCGGCTTCGCGGCAGCGGCCGGCTTGGCGGCGGCCGGAGCGGCCTTCACCGGAGCCGGTGCGGCGGCCGGAGCCGGAGCAGCGGCGGGCTTCGGCGCAGCGGGGGCGGCCGGAGCAGCCGCGGGCGCGGCCTGGGCCGGAGCCGCGGGCGACGCTGCGGGTGCGGCAGGAGCCGCGGTGGTGGTGCCTGCGGCCCCCGCGGCCGCAGTACCCGCCGGAGTCGGGGACGTGGCCGCCCCCGGCTTGTAGTCGGCGAAGAAGTCCCACCAGGCTCGGTCTACCGAATTCGGGTCCTGGAGGTACTGCTGATAGATCTCGTCGACGAGCCACTCATTGGGACCGAACGCCGCGGCGGGGTTCTTCCCGGCGGCTTGGTCATCGGTCGAGATGCTCGAGTTACTGGGGGACTGTGGCGACACGGCGGCAACCGCCCTCTTCCGCTTCACAAGGTGATGGACAGCGGGAATTAAGGCTACGCCCCCATGGCCGAGAGGTGCAGGCCGGGCCGGTCATCGTCGCGTAAGTCACACCGGAAGCTGTGTTTCAGGCAAGGAAATGGCGGGAAACAAGCGGGGTTCCGGTGCGGAATGGGTACGCCGACCCGTGCCCGCGGCCATGACGGCGCGGGCCTTTGCCTGGTCACACGTGTCCCGCAGCGGGGACAGTCGTGGATCTTGTTGCTCCGGTTCGAACTTTACGTCAACTCGGCAGCAGGGGGAGTCCCGGAAGAGTGACCTGGATCCGGCAACCCCGCCGGGATTCGGCCACCCCGATCCGCCCGCCGTGCAGATCCACCGCCCAACGGGCGATGGCCAGCCCGAGACCCGTACCGCCGTCGCTGCCAGGACCGTGCGGAGAGGGGACCCCGCCGCGGTTGAACCGCTCGAAGACGCGGTGCCACTCCGACTGCGGAATGCCGGGCCCCTCGTCCAGGACCTCCAGGTCCAAGGACTCCGGGGCGGTGCCGCGCCGGGCCTTCACCGTGACGCGGCCGTGCGGCGGACTGTGCTTGACCGCGTTGTCGATCAGGTTGGCCACGACCTGGTGGATCCGCTCCGGGTCCGCGTGCGCGGTCAGCTCGGGCGGGGAGACGTCGAGATGCAGATGGACGTCGGTGCGTGTGTGGCTGCCGGAGCCGGAGGCGATGCCCGCGCGCGCGGAGGCGACCATGTTGGCCTCCTTCAGCACCCCGGACAGGTACGGCCACAGCTCGAAGCGGCGCGTCTTCAGCGGTACGACGCCGTTGTCGAGCCGGGAGAGGTCGAGGAGTGTCTCCACGAGCCGGCCCAGCCGCTCGGTCTGCTGCAGCGCCGTACGCATCGTCTCGGGGTCGGCGGCGGAGATGCCGTCCACGATGTTCTCCAGGACCGCGCGCAGGCCCGCGATGGGGGTGCGCAGCTCGTGCGAGACATTCGCCACGAGTTCCTTGCGCTGGCGGTCCTGGGCCTCCAGCTCGTCGGCCATGACGTTGATCGTCTCGGCCAGGTCGCCCAGCTCGTCCCGGCGGTTCTCGCGCACCCGGCGTGTGTAGTCGCCGTGCGAGATGGACCGGGCCACCGCGTTCATGTCGTCCAGCGGCGAGGTGAGCGAATGCGCCACGAACTGCGTTATCAGCAGGGTCGCGATCATCGAGAAGACCGTGATGAAGCGCAGCTCGGTCTTGGTGTGCACCGCGATCATCGACAGGCCGGTGGTGATCAGCACCGAGATGACGACGAGTGCTCCGAGCTTCGTCTTGATCGAGAAGGGACGCAGCCCGCCCCAGGGGCCCGTGCTCTTGCGCGGCTCGCCGATACCGCTCATGACGTCAACCCTCTCAGGGAGTCGGTGTCTCCAGCGCGTAGCCCACCCCGTGGACCGTGCGGATCCGTTCGGCGCCGATCTTCCGGCGCAGAGCCTTGATGTGGCTGTCCACGGTCCGGGTACCCGACGCGTCCGCCCAGTCCCACACCTCGGCGAGCAGCTGCTCGCGCGAGAGTACCGCTCGCGGCGTGTTCGCGAGACAGACCAGCAGGTCGAACTCGGTGGGAGTGAGGTGGACGTCCTCGCTGCGCACCCGTACCCGGCGCTGCGCGTGGTCGATCTCCAGCTCGCCGAGCCGCAGGATCCCGCTGCGCGGTGTCGAGGCGGCCACGACGGCGCGCTCGACCCGGCGGAGCAGCACGTGCACCCGTGCCGCCAGCTCCCGCATCGAGAACGGCTTCGTCATGTAGTCGTCGGCGCCGACGCCGAGCCCGACCAGCATGTCGGTCTCGTCGTCGCGCGCGGTGAGCATCAGCACCGGCACCGGGCGCTGGGCCTGCACCCGGCGGCAGACCTCCAGGCCGTCGAAGCCGGGCAGCATGATGTCGAGGATCAGCAGGTCGGGCTGCCAGGCCTCGGCGGTGTCGACTGCGGCCGGGCCGTCGCCCGCGGTTTGCACGAGGAATCCCTCGGCGCGCAGGCGGGCCGCGATGGCGTCGACGATCGTCGGGTCGTCCTCGACCACCAGCACCCGGCGTTGTGCGCCCTGCGTCGCCGCCGTGCCGTTGTGGGATGTGTGGGTCTGCTCCATCGCCCGCCCCTGATGTGTGCTTTCCGGAATCCGTGGGGTGATCCCATGACTGCGCTTGACGCTTGAATGATCCGCGTCAGGTGAGCAGAGTACGGGCAGTCACCGTGCTGGGGCTATCCAGGTCGGACCCCGAGGTGGACGACGTCCGGAACGCCCCGGGCAACCGGGATCTCTTCGGTACGCACCCCCTGGAACCCGGCATTCCGCAAACTTCCTTCAAATTCCGGAGAGGGCCGAGCGGACCACACGGCGAGCACCCCGCCCGGTGTCAACACCCGTGCGCAGCCTGCAAGTCCGGCCGCTGAATAGAGGCTGCCGTTGCCCTCCGTGACCGTCCAGCCGGGCCCGTTGTCGATGTCCAGGCACAAGGCGTCGTACGTGGCGGAAGTCTCATGGACGTATGTGATCAGGTCGGCTCCCACGATCTCGGTGCGCGGGTCGGCGAGCGCCCGGGAGGACAACTCGGCCAGCGGGCCTTCGCGATGCCAGTCGACGACGGCCGGCTCGCGCTCCACCACGCTGATCCGCCCCCAGCGGGGATCGGCCGCGGCGTGGGTGAGCGAGAAGCCGACGCCGAGTCCGCCGATCAGCACGTCCGGCTCCGCGCGCCCGTCGAGGGCGTCCAGCGCCGCGTCGACCAGCAGCCGCTCCGAGCGGCCGTCCGAGGTGTCCATCAGGAAACACCCGTTGGCGATGATCTGCAGCAGCGTCCCGTGCCTCCGCAGCACGACCTCGCCGTAGGGGCCCTCGCGACGGTCTATGACTTCCGGAATGTCGTACGAGGTGGGCATCGGCCCATCGTGGCAGTCCGTCCGCGCTGGAGGTGCGGAATTTCGGGCCGGTCACCCGGAGGTGTCCGGACGCGAAAAAACCCTTGGAGGTTGCTGTGAATCGGGTCTCGCGTGGCGGAGGTCATAGACAGCGACGCGCGGGACAACGAAAGGTGGGGGGCGAAGGAAGGAGCGCCTCACCTTGAACATCGCGCACCGGACCGCGCCCGCGACGGCCGAACCCGCCGAGGACGCGCCGCCCTTCCCGCTGTTGGACGGGATCCCACGGCAGCGTGCGACGGCACCCGTCGCCGCGATCGGGCCCACGGACACCGCGACACCGGGCCCGGGCGAGGCCCCGACGGCAAGTCCGGTTCCCTGCGCCGCCGACGCGCTGACCGCAAGTCCGGTTCCCTGCGCCGCCGACGCCCTCGCCCGGCTGCGCGCGCTGCGCCCCTGGCGGCTGCTGCCCAGCCCCACGGGCACGCCCTTCACCTTCTTCTACGCCGCCGTCCTCGCCGTCATTTCGGTGGTCTCCGAGCACCTCGACCCCGCGCTCGTGGCTTCCCTGCGCCAGGGCTCCAGCACGGACGTCGCCCACCTCCTGAGCGACCCGGTCCTCGTCCTGCCCGCCAGCGCCCTGTGGATCGTGGGCGGCGTGACCTCGTCGTACGCGATCGTGTTCCTGCTCGTCCTCACCGCCCTGGAGCGGCGGACGGGCGCCCGGTGCGCGGCCGGCGTCTTCCTGCTCGGGCATGTGCTCGCCACCCTCGCCACCGAGATCCCGGTCGGCGTCGCCGTATGGGTGGGCCACCTTCCCGACAGCTCCCTGCACCGCCTCGACTACGGCATCAGCTTCGGTGTCGCCGCGAGCGTGGGCGCCCTGGCCGGGCTGCTGACACCGTGGCTGCGCTGGCCGGTACTCGCCGCCTTCGGCGCGATGCTCGTCGACGACCTGCTCGCGTTCACCGACCCGATGACGAACTGGGGCCATCTGACGGCCCTGGCGATCGGCGTCGCGACCTGGCCGCTGGTGCGCCGCGGCCGCCGTATGCGCTCCCGCGTCGTCAGCGCGTCGGCCCCGCCGTCTGACGCCCTGTGAGGCGGGCGGGCTGCCGGTTCAGGAGCCCGGTGGGGTCCAGACGTACGGCGTCGTGGTCGTCACCGCGTGCAGGCCCAGCCGCTGGAGGATGGGGGAGCTGTCGTCGGAGGCGTCCACCTGGAGGTACTTCACGCCGCGGTTGACGGCGAGTTCGGCGCGGACGGCGACGAGGGCGCGGTAGATGCCCCGGCCCCGCCACTCGGCCAGCGTCGAACCGCCCCAGAGTCCGGCGAACTCCGTCCCCGCGCGGAAGACCAGCCAGGCCGCCGAGACGACCTCACCTGCTGCCTCGGCGACGAACACGGCGATCTCGTCGGGGGCGGCGGCGACCCGGCCGATCAGGTCCTTGGCGAGCCAGCTCATGTCCTCGCCCCAGACGGCCGTCTCCAGGGCGGCGATCCGGTGCATGTCCGTGTCCGACGTGACCTGCCGCAGCACCACACCCGCCGGCAGGGCGGGCTGTCGTACAGCCATGTCCTCGGCGGCACCGACGAGCACCGTCTCCCGCTCCTCGGGCACGAACCCCGCGGCCCGCAGCCGGTCGGTGAGGTCGGCCGGGCGGTCGTGCCCACGGGTCTTCCACTCCACCGCCTCGCCCCGGGCGGCGAAGAAGTCGCGCTGCCGGGCGATCAGCCCGTCCAACTCCGCGCCCCGCACCCCGAGGTCGCGCGGCCCGCTGACGAAGCCGCGGAACTGGCCGACGATCCTGAGCAGCGGCCCGTCCTGTTCGTGGGTGATTCCGGCGGGCGGGTGCGGAGGGGCGCCGCGCATCTGGTCGTCGTAGGCCGCGAGGAGGATCGCTTTGTCTGTCACGCGGTGACCGTACGGGGCATAAAGGCGGTGGGGACATTGGTTTTCCTGGTGCGGGAGAGCCTGGCGGACGTGATCGCTCACAGCGAACGCCCCTGGGGGAACATTCGGGGGCTCACAAGCATTGAGTGCGTATAGCTCAACTTGCTTGTCGAGAGGGAGATCATGGCTGCCGAGTCCATTCCGTCCACGTCACTCAACCTGCCCGTGCTGCCGCTCGACGACGAGGTCGTGCTGCCCGGCATGGTGGTGCCGCTGGACCTGAACGACCCCGACGTACGCGCCGCCGTGGAGGCCGCGCAGGCCGCCGCGCGGTCGACGCCGGGCAAGCCCAAGGTGCTGCTGGTGCCGCGCATCGACGGCACGTACGCGAGCACGGGCGTGCTCGGCACCGTCGAGCAGGTCGGCCGGCTCGCCGACGGCGACCCGGGCGCGCTGATCCGCGGGCGCGGCCGGGTGCGGATCGGCGCCGGCACCACCGGCCCCGGTGCCGCGCTCTGGGTCGAGGGCACCCGCGTCGACGAGACCGTGCCCGACCCGCTGCCCGGCCATGTCACCGAACTGGTCAAGGAGTACAAGGCACTCGCCACCAGCTGGCTGCGCAAGCGCGGCGCCTGGCAGGTCGTGGACCGCGTCACGGCGATCGAGGACGTCTCCGCGCTCGCCGACAACTCCGGCTACTCGCCCTTCCTCTCCATCGAGCAGAAGGTCGAACTGCTGGAGAACGCGGACCCCGTCGCCCGGCTGAAGCTCGCCACCGAGCAGCTGCGCGAGCACCTCGCCGAGCAGGACGTCGCCGAGTCCATCGCCAAGGACGTACAGGAGGGCGTGGACAAGCAGCAGCGCGAGTTCCTGCTGCGCCGCCAGCTCGAAGCCGTCCGCAAGGAGCTGCGCGAGCTGAACGGCGACTCCTCCGACGCCGAGGAGTCCGACGACTACCGGGCCCGCGTCGAGGCCGCCGACCTCCCCGAGAAGGTCCGCGAGGCCGCGCTCAAGGAGGTCGAGAAGCTGGAGCGTTCGAGCGACCAGTCGCCCGAGGGTTCCTGGATCCGCACCTGGCTCGACACCGTCCTCGAACTGCCTTGGAACGAGCGGACCGAGGACGAGTACGACATCACGGGCGCCCAGCGCGTCCTGGACGCCGAGCACGCCGGTCTGGAGGACGTGAAGGAGCGCATCACCGAGTACCTCGCGGTGCGCAAGCGGCGCGCCGACCGGGGCCTCGGCGTCGTCGGCGGGCGCCGCGGCGGCGCCGTGCTCGCGCTCGTCGGGCCGCCCGGCGTCGGCAAGACCTCGCTCGGCGAGTCCGTCGCCCACGCGATGGGACGCAAGTTCGTGCGGGTCGCGCTCGGCGGCGTGCGGGACGAGGCGGAGATCCGCGGCCACCGGCGTACCTACGTCGGCGCGCTGCCCGGCCGTATCGTCCGCGCCATCAAGGAGGCCGGGTCCATGAACCCGGTGGTCCTGCTCGACGAGATCGACAAGGTCGGCTCCGACTTCCGCGGCGACCCGGCCGCGGCCCTGCTCGAAGTCCTCGACCCCGCCCAGAACCACACCTTCCGCGACCACTACCTGGAGGTCGAACTCGACCTGAGCGACGTGGTGTTCCTCGCCACGGCAAACGTCCTCGAGGCCATCCCGGAGGCGCTGCTCGACCGTATGGAGCTCGTCCGGCTCGACGGCTACACCGAGGACGAGAAGGTCGTCATCGCCCGGGACCACCTGCTGCCGCGGCAGTTGGAGCGTGCCGGTCTGGAGAAGGCCGAAGTGACGCTGGACGAGAGCGCGTTGCGCAAGCTCGCCGGTGAGTACACCCGGGAAGCCGGTGTACGGACCCTGGAGCGGGCCATCGCGCGGCTGCTGCGCAAGGTCGCGGCCCAGCACGAACTGGGGGAGCGGGAACTGCCGTTCACGGTGACCGACGGCGAGCTGCGCGACCTGATCGGACGGCCGCACCACGTGCCCGAGTCCGCGCAGGACCCGGCCGAGCGCCGTACGGCGGTGCCCGGTGTCGCCACCGGTCTCGCGGTGACCGGCGCGGGCGGCGACGTCCTCTTCGTGGAGGCGTCGCTGGCCGACCCGGAGACGGGGGCGGCGGGCCTGACGCTGACCGGCCAGCTGGGCGACGTGATGAAGGAGTCCGCACAGATCGCCCTGTCGTTCCTGCGCAGTCACGGCGCCGAACTGGAGCTCCCCGTGGCTGACTTGAAGGACCGGGGTGTGCACATCCACTTCCCGGCGGGCGCGGTCCCGAAGGACGGACCGAGCGCGGGCGTCACGATGACGACGGCACTGGCCTCGCTGCTGTCCGGACGGCTCGTCCGCACGGACGTGGCGATGACCGGCGAGGTCTCCCTCACCGGCCGTGTCCTGCCCATCGGCGGCGTCAAGCAGAAGCTGCTCGCCGCGCACCGGGCCGGCGTGACCACCGTCATCATCCCCAAGCGCAACGAGCCCGACCTCGACGACGTCCCCGCCGAGGTCCTCGCCAAGCTCGACGTGCACGCCGTCACGGACGTCCGCCAGGTCCTGGACCTGGCCCTCGCCCCGGCGACGAACGGCGCGAGCACGGAGGTTCCGGTGGCCGCGTGACGGACGTTCACCGGTAAAGGGTGGCCCCCGCCGAGGAGTTGAGGCTCCGGGCGGGGGCCACCCGGCTTTCCGGACGGCCCGACACCGCCCCGGAAACGCCGAACAGCGCCTCGAACGGTTCCCCCGATAGGGGAACGCGCACGTCGGCGGGGCTCCGGATCGCCACACTGGGAGTGTCGGGGTCGGGCGGGGAAGTTCGGGAGTCGGGTGCGTGGTGGCCTTCATGGAGGGCGCTGTGGCGGCACGTATCGCCGCGGCGCGGGAGTCGGGGAACCTGGACCTGAGCGAGATGGGGCTGACCTCGCTGCCGGAGGAGGTCTGCGAACTCACCAGGCTGAGGATGCTCGACCTGTCCCGCAACCGGCTGACGACTCTGCCAGGCCGGATCGGTGAACTCACCTCGCTCACCGGGCTCCTCCTGAGCGACAACCCGATCAGCACGCTTCCCCATTCGGTCCGCAACCTCACCTCCCTGCGTACGCTCTATCTGCGCCAGTGCAGTCTGCGCACGCTCCCGGTGGCGGTCCGTGGTCTCGCCTCGCTGACCTCGCTCGACCTGAGCCAGAACGACCTCACCGAACTGCCCTGGTGGATCGGCGACCTCGACGCACTCACCTCCGTCAACCTGGACTTCAACAAGATCGCCGAGCTGCCGGAGTCGTTCGGCAGTCTCAGCCGGCTCCAGGGCATCGACCTGGGCAACAACCGGCTGACCTCGCTGCCGGACTCCATGCGCCGCTTCTTCCGGCTCAGGAACCTGTACCTGAGGGCGAACCAGCTGACCGAACTGCCGGACTGGCTCGGCGACCTCACCGCCCTCACCACACTCGTCGTGGACGCCAACGAGCTGCGGGACCTGCCGGACTCCCTCGGCTCCCTCATCGGGCTCGCCTCGCTCCGGCTGGACGCGAACCCCCTGACCGCGCTGCCCCCCGAGGTGGTCTCGGCCGGCACGGGCACCCTCCTCGCCTTCCTCCGGGAGCGCGCCCGGGCCCCCGTTCCGCAGTGGTCCTCCAAGATCGTCGTCGTGGGCGAAGGCCGCTCCGGCAAGACCTCGCTGCTCAAGGCCGTGCGCGGCGATCGCTTCGACCCGCAGGAGAGCAGCACCCACGGCCTGCACGTCGACACCCTGGAACTCCCGCACCCCGACCCGGCCCACGCCCACGTCACCATGAACCTGGCGACCTGGGACTTCGGCGGCCAGGAGATCTACCACGCCACCCACCAGTTCTTCCTCACCGACCGCTCGCTCTTCGTCCTCGTCTGGGACGCCCAGCTCGGCTGGGAGGCGAGCAAGCTCTACTACTGGCTGGACATGATCAAGGCCAGGGCGCCCCGGGCACCCGTGGTGCTCGTCGCCACCCATCTGGGACCCCGCCCCGCCGAACTGCCGCTGGCCGAGCTGCAGTCGGCGTACCCGGGCATGATCGTGGACTCGCTGACCGCCGACAGCTGCACCGGCGAGGGAATCGACAAGGTCGTCGAGTGCCTGGCCCTGCGCGCCTCACGGCTGCCCCTGATGGGCGTGAGGTGGCCCGGCACCTGGCTGCGTGCCTCGGAAGCGGTGCGCGCGGACCGCCGCAACCACGTCACGCCCGCCGAACTGGACGACCTGCTGGCCGCGTACGGCGTCCGCGACCCCGACCACCAGCGCGGCCTGCGGGCGGCCCTCAACAGCCTCGGGGACATCCTGGCGTACGCCGACGACCCGGAGCTGGAGGACATCGCCGTACTGCGCCCGCAGTGGGTGACCGGATACATCAGCCGTGTCCTCGACTCGCGCGGCGTGCGCCAGAACCGTGCCCTGTTCACCAGGCAGCATCAGGCCCAGCTGTGGCGGGACCTCGATCCGAGCCTGCGCCAGCACTTCGTGGCGATGATGGAGCGCTTCGACCTCTCCTACCGCACCGACGTCGGCGCCCACAGCCTCGTCGTGGAACTGCTCCCCCTCGACCCGCCCGCCTACGAGGCGGAGTGGGCGGCCGCGGCGCTGCGCCACCACCGTGAACTGCGGCTGCGCTACCGGATGCACACCGTGCCACCGGGCATCCCGACCTGGTTCATCGCCCGCGAGCACCGGTTCACCCAGGGCCTGCACTGGCGCACCGGCGCGCTGCTGCGCCAGTCCACCGAGGACGGCGAGCACACCGCGCTCATCACGGTCGACCGCCTCACCAAGACGGCCGAGCTGCAGGTGCGCGGCCCCTACCCGCAGGACTTCTTCGCCGTGCTCAAGGACGGCTTCGAACAGACGCTCCAGCGCTATCCGGGCCTGGAGATCACCCGGCTCGTGCCCTGTCCCGGCAGGCTCGCCGGTGGGGCGGGCTGCACCCACGAGTTCCCGCACGCGCAGCTGAAGGACCGGCTGACGCGGACACCGCCCCGCGACACCGTGGAGTGCCCGGTCGACTACGACGACCACGACGTCCGGCTGCTGCTCCAGGGCATCGAGTCACCCTCGGCCGACCGGTCCGTGGAGCTGGCCAGGGAGACCCGTGAGGCCGTGCGCAGACTGCAGGTCATGGTCCAGGAGCAGGGCCAGGACCAGGCGGTACGCCAGACGGACCTGCTGGAGGAACTGCAACTGGCGAAGGCGCAGCGGACCGCGATCGCCGCCGAGCAGCAGCGCGTGGCCCTCGCGACCTGGCGCGGCGACCGCACGGCGCAGGAGGTGAGCTGTCCGACCCTCCTCTCCGTCACCCGGGTGGAACGGCGCAGGGCACTGCGCCTGACGCCGGTCCGGGTCCTCCAGCTACGGCTGTACTGCGAGGCACCGGGAGCCTGGCACCCGGCGCCCGGCCACGAGCCCTACGAGGTCCGGGCCACCTCCGAGCGGGTCGCGGAACTCCTGCCGTACGCGCGCACGGTCCTGAAGGTGCTGAGGTTTGCCGTCCCGGTGGCCGGCGCGGTGCTCGACGTCGCCGCGGAGGAGCTCAACAAGCAGCTCAAGGACGACATCAAGCTGATGCAGGTCCTGGTCGACGCGGTGCCCGGCGAGGAGCTTCCGGAGCTGGACGGGCTGCGCTCGCTGACCCGGGCCGAGTTCGACTCGGACTTCCGGGCCATGCACGCGCTGCTCGAAAGCCTCGACCCCGAACGGCGCTGGGGAGACCTGAACAAGGTCGTCACCCCGGAGGGCGACACGCTCTGGCTCTGCGCGCAGCATGCCCGCCCTTACCTGCCCGCGGGGCCGGCCGGGCTCACCGCTCCCGGCGGCACACCGGTGCTCCCGGGCCCGCGCGCGGACGGTGAACCACAGCCCGCCGCGCCGTGAACCCGGGAGCACCTGGCGGCTATCCGTTGGCCAGCGCCACCACCCGGTCCAGCGCCCCGTTGAACTTGTCGTGGTCGCCGACGGTCGGGCCGGACGAGGTGTACTGCCACATCGTGTAGTAGCCCCAGCCCGCCGGGAGCGTGCCCGGGTCGGAGGCGTAGCGGGCGATCCACAGCGGGTTGTTCGCCGCGAAGCCGGCGTAGTTGCCGGTGCACTGGGTCCACCAGCTGGTGGCCGTGTAGATCACGGGGTAGCGGCCGGTGAGCGAGTGGTAGGTGTTGACGAAGTCGGCGATCCAGCTGACCATGCCGCTCGTCGACTTGCCGAAGCAGGCGGCACCGTAGGGGTTCCACTCGATGTCGAGGGCGCCCGGGAGGGTCCTGCCGTCCCTGGACCAGCCGCCGCCGTGGCTGACGAAGTAACTGGCCTGGGTGGCTCCGCTCGTCGTGTCCGGGGTGGCGAAATGGTACGACCCCCGGATCATGCCCACGTTGTACGAGCCGTTGTACTGCTGCGCGAAGTACGGGTTCGTGTAGTACGTGCCTTCCGACGCCTTCACGTACGCCCATCTGACCCCGCTGTTCCACAGGGTCGACCAGGCGACGTTGCCCTGGTAGGCGCTGACGTCCACGCCCTCCGTCTGGGTGGCGTCACCGCTGCTGGGCAGGCCGCCCCGGCCGTCGTGGGCGATGACCCCGATGCCCATGCGGGCGGAGCCGCGGGCGGGGGTGTCGGCGGCCGGGGCGGGCAGGGCGAACAGCAGGGAGAGGGCGGCGAGCAGGATGCCGACCGCGGGAAGCCGCCGCAGGGCACGCGAGCGGCGGTCCGTTCCGGTTCCGGATCTGTGCACAGGCATGACATGCCTCCGAGAAGCTCGGTGGTGCGCGATGGTGCTCGGTGGGGGGACGCTGGGGGGCATGCGCCGACTGTGGGGGGTCAGGACCTCATCGACTTGTCGATGGCGTGGGCATGCCAGTGATTGCCTGATAAAGAAGCTACGCACGTAGAAGACCAGGTGGGAAGAGGGCCCGGCGGCTGCCGTTGGTCTACTCCTGCGAAATACTGGCGGAGCTGCGGCAATGGCGACTTTTGGCAGAAACTTTCAGGATCGGGAAACCGGGTCAGGGGCTTGACGTGCACGAGGACGGAAACGGCGGCGGGCCGCGTGTCGAATCCGAGGCGCCGGGAAGTGGTGTGGACCACGAATTCCTGTCGCTGGAGCGCGAGTTGACCGTGTTCCTGCGGCGCGCCCGGGCTTCCTCCGGCGAGATGGTCCGCGAGGTCCACCCCGACCTGGAGTCCTCCGCGTACGGACTGCTCGTACGACTGGAGGAGTGCGGCGCCCAGCGGGCCACCGAGCTCGCCGCCTACATCGGCGTAGGCAAGGCCACCATGTCGCGCCAGCTGCGGGCGCTGGAGGACCTGGGCCTGGTCGCCCGCGAGCCCGACCCCGCCGACGGCCGCGCCTGGCTCGTCCGCCTCACCGAGGAGGGCCGCGCCCGCTTCCGCACCGCCCGCGACGCGCGGCGCGCCCGGTATGTGAGCGAACTCTCCGGCTGGGACCGCGGCGAGGTCGCCGAACTGGCCCGGCTGCTGCATCAGTTGAACACCAGGATGGAGCGGTAGCGCTCCGCTGGATATTTCGAGTCCGGCCGTCGGACGTCTGCGGGCCGGTCGTGGCTGGTCGCGCAGTTCCCCGCGCCCCTTCAGGGCGCGGACGGCGCGGACTTCACCGAGTCCGCCACCCGTCCCCTCACAGCTCCACGAACACCACCGTCGCGTCGTCGTGGGTCTTGCTCCGCCGCAGGTGCACCCGCCGGGTGTCGGCGCGTTCCAGCGCGCGTACGCGGTCGATCAGGGCCTGCCCGCCCTCCTTGCGCACGATCGTGAAGCACGCGTTCCAGTCGCCCTCGCGGAACTTCTCCACCCAGCGCCCGGCGCCGTCCGTCAGGGCGGCGAGGGCGCGCACCTCGGCACGCGGAAGGGTGCCCCTCACCGCGCGGGAGGCGACCGAGGGGTCCGCGGCGGCGGTGAAGAAGCCGCCCTCCTTGTTGCGGACCGTCGTGTCGGCGATGGCGTCCGTGGCGAGGGAGGCGCGGGGGAGCAGGGACAGACGCTCGTCCAGTACGGCGGTGACGGCGCCGTCCGCCGACTGGACGAGGAGCGCCGAGTCGGAGAGGACCAGGTACTCGACGGTGTCGGCGGACCAGCGGACCAGCACCACGGTTGCCTGAGGCGTACGCGGGTGAGAAAGGTCACAGGAATCGGCGTGGGCGTCGGCGGTGCGGCGGATGGCCTCCGCCAGCACCGCGGACAGCGGGAGATCCCGGCGGGAAACGGATAGTTCGGTCAGGGCTCCGCCGAGGCGCGAGGCGAACCAGGCGACGGAATGCAGACACGCGTAACCGTCCGCCGGTGGGGTCACGCCGTCCAGCACGACCAGCGAGCCGCCCTGTCCCGAGGCGGGAAGCCCGACCGATGCGAAGTCCTCATTGGGGCGGGCCCGGTCGCCGGGCTCCGAGACGAGTTCAGTGCGCATCCGGCCAGTCTGCACGAGCCCTTCACAAGGTCCACGAAAGGCTGGCAACGGTTGCCGAACAGGTGCAGACCAGCAGCTCAGCCGCCGGTTTTGGCATGGAATGATCGACTCCGGTGAAGCGTGGCGGCGAATACTGCCAAAGCACATCGCCGACGTCCAACCGGCCCGCCGCGCAAGGCCGCTGCACGGGCCGGCGGAACTTGCCCGCCAACTCCCGTCCGATGTTCACTCCTTCGGGTGGCGGGCCAGGCGATGCAGGACCACTGCCCACCGGCACTGGGAGGGTCGGGAGCCGTACCGGGAGGACGTACCGGTTGACGGAACGTCACCCGGGCCCATGGGTACACGAGTCAGGAATGCGAGCACCGGTGCAGAAAATGCGGCCTCGGCGCACAGGCAAGCAGACGGCCTCCGACGGAAGCGCCGGGCGCAAGCCGGGCGCCACGGGAGAGAACCCCGCAGGCAAGGGCCGCCGCCCCGCCCGTGTGCGCAATCGGCTGATCGTCTCCGTGGCCGTGGTGGCAGCCGCCATCGCCGGCGCCGGAGCCCCCACGGTGCTGGCCGCCGCCGGCCAACTGAACGACTCCCAGAACCTGGTGACGCTCGCGCAGCGGACGCAGGAGGCGCTGACCCTCGCGCACTCCCTCGCCGACGAGCGCGACGAGGTCACCTCGTACATCGCGGCGGGCAGGTCCAAGGCCAAGGCGCCCGCCGAGCAGCGCAGTGCCCGGGTCGACCGGCAGGTCGAGGAGTTGCGGGCGGACACCGACGCGCCCGCCTCGCTCCGCAAGGACCTGGACACCATCGCCGCCGTCCGCAGAGCGGCGCTCACCGGCAAGAGCACCGCTCTCGAAGCGCATCGGGCGTACTCCGCCACCATCACCGAACTCCACGCCCTCGCCGAGGACCTGGCCGAGCAGCTGCCGCCCCGCGCGGGCTCCGGCGCGCACGCCGTCGCCGAACTCGACTCCGCCGTCCAGCAGGCCGCCGCCGCCCGCGGACTGCTCCTCGCGGCCCTGAGCATCCCGCGCACCACGCAGACCACCATCGACCCGATCACCGGTCTGCCGGCCACCACGACCACCTCGTCGGAGGCCGACACCAGGCAGCGCGACGCGCTCAGTGCCGCCGCCCAGCAGGCCCGCCTCCGCTCCGACGCGGCCCTCGCCGACTTCCACGAGACCGCGCCCACGGCCGCCCGGTCCTCGTACGACTCCACGGTCACCGGCCCCGACGTCAACTCCGCCGACAAGTACCTCGCGGCCCTCACCGACCAGCCGAAGCTCTCCGACGACGAACTCGGCACCGGCACGAAGAAGGTGGACGCGGCGCTCTCCGCCCGCGTCGAGCTGATGCGCGGCGCCGAGGCCTCCCTCAACGACCACCGCACCAGGGACCTGGAGGCACTGCGCGACGACGACGTCACCGCGCTGGAGATCCGGATCGCCCTCATCGGCGCCCTGCTGCTGGTCGCCTCCGGCGTCACCATGGCCATGGCCCGTACGCTCACCCGCCCGCTGTCCGTGCTGCGCCGCGGCTCGGCCAGGCTGGCCGGATCCGAGGACCCGGCCGCCGAGGAACCGGTCAAGTTCACCGGCCGCAACGACGAGTTCGCCCAGGTCGTCCGTTCCGTCAACGCGCTGCACGCGCACGCCGCCGGCCTGCACGAGCGGCTCGCGACCCTCGAATCGGACCGCAAGCACCTCATCGGCCAGCGTCAGCTGATGGCCGACGAACGCGAGAAGCTGCGCGCCGAACTCGCCGAGGCCGCCACCCACCTGGCGCAGGTGCGAGGCAGCATCCACGGCACCTTCGTCAACCTGGCGCTGCGCACCCTCGGCCTCGTCGAGCGGCAACTCGCCGTCATCGAGGGCCTGGAGGAGCGCGAGCAGGACCCGGACCGCCTCGGCACGCTCTTCAAGCTCGACCACTTCGCCACGGTCATGCGCCGTCACAGCGAGAACCTTCTCGTCCTCGCCGGCGCGGAGCACGGCCAGCAGCACGCCGGGCCCGTCCCGCTCGTCGACGTCGTACGGGCCGCGGTCAGCGAGATCGAGCGGTACGAGCGCGTCCGCATCGCCACGCTGCCGCCGCACGCCCACCTCGCCGGCTTCGCCGCCGACGACCTCAGCCATCTGCTCGCCGAACTCCTGGAGAACGCCACCTCGTTCTCGCCGCCCGACCTCTCGGTCGAGGTCTCCGGGTGGCTGCTGGAGAACGGCGAGGTGATGCTCTCCGTGCAGGACGAGGGCATCGGGATGACCGCCGAGCGGATGACCCGGCTCAACTCCCGCCTCGCGGAGTTCGATCCCGAGGACGCCTACGAGCAGGAGAGCGGCGAGGGACTCGGGCTCGGCCTGTACGTGGTCGCCCGGCTCGCCCACCGGCACGGCGTCCGGGTGCAGCTGCGCGAGCAGAAGCAGGGCGGCATCGCGGCCGTCGTCGTCCTCCCCGAGGGCATGCTGCCCGCCGCGCCCGGCACCGCAGTTCCCCCGGCGGCATCGGTCGTCATCGGCGACGGTACGTTCCCGCTGACGCTCCCCGGGGCGGACGCGGAGGTCAACTCCAATGTCCTGTACGGCCGTTCGACCCGGGATCCGCTGATCGCGGCGGCCGAGCAGGCCGTACGGGAGACGGAGCCCACCGAGTCCGCCGAACCCGGCGCCCCGGAGCCGACGCCCGAGGTGACGCCCGAGACCACGATGGAGCTTCTGGTACCGGAGCTCCCGGCCGAGGAGACCACTGCGGAGGCCGGGGAAGAGGATGAGGACCGGGCCCGGTCCGCTCCCCGCCCCGACCCCGCTCCCGAGGTGAACCTCCCCGCCCAGGCGACCGGCGACCCGTACGCCATAGGCCCCGACGCCCACGAGCGGGCCCACGAGGAGCCGGAACCGCAGCAGCGGGTCACCGACAAGGGCCTGCCCAAGCGCACCCCGAAGATCTCCGCACCCGCGCCGGCGGCCAGGCCGCGCGCCGGGGGCGTGGACGCCGAGGCGCTGCGGCGCAGGCTCGGCGGCTTCCACCACGGTGCCAAGGAGGGCCGCCGCGACGTGGAGGCGGAGATCGCCGAAAAGACCGCGGAGACAAAGGCGCCCGCGGCACGGAACGCGGCACAGGACGTAGAACCATCGGGGGGCACTGTCGAGGAGGCAAGCAGTTGACCGCGCCCAGTACCTTCGGACTGAGCAGTGAAGCCCGCAATCTGCACTGGCTGTTGACGAACCTCGTCGAGGAGGTGCCGGGCCTGCTGTCGGTCGCGGTGGTCTCCTCCGACGGACTGCTGCTGCTCTCCTCCGACCCGGGAAGAAACGAGGAGGCACGGGCGGCCCGGGACGAGAGGCCCACGGGCCCGCGCGGCTCCTCCGCCGACCTCGCCACCATCGTCTCCGGCATCGGCAGCCTGACCATCGGCGCCGCCCGGCTGATGGACTCCGGCGGGGTCAAGCACACGATGGTCGCCATGGACGAGGGCAGCCTGTTCATCATGTCGATCAGCGACGGCTCGCTGCTCGGGGTGCACGGCTCCGCGGACTGCGACATGAGCGTGGTGGCGTACCACATGGCGCTCTTCGTCGGCCGCGCCGGACACGTCCTGACCCCCGAACTCCGCAGCGAGCTGCGCAGGTCACTGGAGACCGAGACCGAGACGGCGGGGAGTGGCCGATGAGCGCGCCGAAGCTTCCGATACGGGGCAGTGACCGCAAACCCGCCCGCGTACGGCCCTACTCGCTCACCGGCGGCCGCACCCGCTTCGGCCACGTCCTGCTCGTCGAGACGTTCGTGGCGGCGCTCGAAGCCCCGGACGAGCGCAAGGAGTTGACGAACGGCTCGCTCAACACCCGGGTGATGCCGGAGATGCGGGCCATCGTCGAACTCTGCCGCAGGATGCGCACGGTGGCGGAGATCGCCGCACTGCTGAGGATGCCGCTCGGCGTCGTCCGGGTGCTGCTCAGCGACCTCGCGGACCAGGGAAAGATCCGTGTGTACGGAACCGGTCACGGCCCGGGACAGCCGGACCGCGCTCTGCTGGAAAGGGTGCTGAGTGGACTCCGCCGTCTCTGACGTCCCCCCGGGCGTCGCCCCGCTCCTCGACGAGGAGGAGAGCCTCAGGGCCTGGCAGACCGACCGCACGCGCGCCCCGATCGCCACGAAGATCGTGGTGGCGGGCGGCTTCGGCGTCGGCAAGACCACGCTCGTCACCGCCGTTTCGGAGATCACGCCCCTCCAGACGGAGGCGCTGATGACCGAGGCCAGCGAGGACACCGACGACCTCACCGGCACACCGGGGAAACTGACCACCACCGTGGCCATGGACTTCGGACGCATCACGCTCGACGACGACCTGGTGCTGTACCTCTTCGGTACGCCGGGCCAGCAGCGGTTCTGGTTCATGTGGGACGACCTGGTGCGCGGGGCGATCGGCGCGGTGGTCCTCGCCGACACGCGCCGTCTTTCGGACTGCTTCCCGGCACTCGACTACTTCGAGAGCTGCGGACTGCCGTACGTCGTCGCCGTCAACCACTTCGACGGCAGCGAGCGGTTCGAGCCGGAGGACGTGCGTGAGGCGCTCACCGTGCCCGCACACATACCTGTCATGATCATGGACGCGCGGCGCAGGATCTCGGCCGTCGAGACCCTGCTCGCACTGGTGGGACACGCGCTCGACGTGAGCCCCGAATAGTCGCGAACAGTCGTACGTCGTACGTCGCACGGAGAGTTAGGGACCCGCATGCGGAAGATACTCGTCGTCGGAGCCGGCCAGTCCGGACTCCAGCTCGCCCTCGGCCTCCAGTCGCACGGGTACGAGGTCACCCTGATGTCGAACCGGACGGCGGACGAGATCCGCTCCGGGCGCGTCATGTCGACACAGTGCATGTTCGACACGGCCCTGCAGCACGAGCGCGATCTCCAGCTGAACTTCTGGGAGTCCCAGGCCCCGAAGATCGAAGGACTCGGCGTCTCGGTCGCCGCCCCCGGTTCGCACGACCCGGGGCCGACCCAGCGGGCGATCGACTGGGTGGGCAGGCTCGACGGGTACGCGCAGTCGGTCGACCAGCGCGTGAAGATGGCCGGCTGGCTGGAGACGTTCGCGCAGCGCGGTGGCCAGCTGGTGATACACGGCGCGGCGGTCTCTGACCTCGACTACTTCTCCCGCACCTACGACCTCGTACTCGTCTCGGCGGGCAAGGGCGAGCTGGTCTCGATGTTCGGCCGGGATCCTGAGCGGTCCCCCTTCAGCGAACCGCAGCGCGCCCTCGCCGTCGCCTACGTCCACGGCCTCGGCCCCCGCCCCGAGCACCCGGAGCACGAGGCGGTCCGCTGCAACCTCGTCCCGGGCGTCGGCGAGCTCTTCGTGATGCCGACCCTCACCACCTCCGGCCGCGCCGACATCCTGTTCTGGGAGGGCATACCCGGCGGCCCGCTGGACGTCTTCAACGGCGTCAAGGACCCGGCCGAGCACCTCTCCCTGACCCTGGAACTCATGGAGAAGTTCACGCCCTGGGAGTACGCGCGGGCCACCAAGGTCGAACTGACCGACGTGAACGGCACGTTGGCCGGACGCTACGCCCCCACCGTCCGCAACCCGATCGGCCGCCTCCCCGGCGGCGGCCTGGTCCTGGGCGTGGCGGACGTGGTCGTGGCGAACGACCCGATCACCGGCCAGGGCTCCAACTCGGCCGCCAAGTGCGCGGCCGCGTACCTCGCCTCGATCCTCGACCAGGGCGACAAGCCCTTCGACGAGGAGTGGATGCAGGCCACCTTCGACCGCTACTGGGACACGGCCCAGCACGTGACGAAGTGGACGAACGCCATGCTCGGGGTCCCGCCGGAGCACGTGCTCAACCTGATCGGCGCGGCAGGCGGACTCCCGCCGGTCGCCGACCGTTTCGCCAACGGCTTCGACGACCCGTCGGACTTCGAGAACTTCTTCTACGAGCCCGAGAAGACCGCGGCCTACCTCGCCTCCGTCACCGGCGCGTAGCCCTCGTCCGACCCGTCCGTGGCACCGCGGGGGAGCTTCGGCGGCGTGTACCGCCGCACGGGCTCCCCGCCGGGGTCGGGCCGGACGGCGCCCAGCACCGGATTGGCCGCGATCGGCGAGACCTTGACCTTCGCCCCCGGCCGCGGGGCCTGCACCACCATGCCGTCGCCGAGGTAGAGGGCGACATGCGTGGCCTCGGGGAAGTAGATCACCAGGTCACCGGGGCGCAGCTCACCGACCGGGATGCGCGGCAGCTCGGCCCACTGCTCCTGGCTGGTCCGCGGAATCGCCTGCCCGGCATGGCCCCAGGCCTGCGAGGTCAGCCCCGAGCAGTCGTACGATGCCGGCCCCTCGGCCCCCCATTCGTACGGCTTGCCGATCTGCCGTACGGCGTACCGCAGCGCGGCGTCCCCTTCCTCGGAGGGCGCCCGCTCGCTGCTCAGCGCACCGGAGGCCACGAACTTCTGCTGCGCGGCGGCCGTCCCCGCCCGCTCCAGCGCGGCGAGCTGCCCGAGCTGCTCGGCGCTGAGCGAGGCGAGCAGTTCCTCGACGGCCTCCAGCCGCTTTCGTACGCCGTCCCGCTGCTTCTTCTGCCGCTCGGCGAGGGTGAGCCGGTCGTCGAGCGCCCTGCGGGCCTGCCGCGCCAGCGCGTCGGCCTGCTTCTCGCTCCCGGCCAGCCGCTGGACACTCTCGGCCCGCTCCTGCGACAGCTGCCGGATCACATGCCCCTCGTCGAGCGCGTGCTGCGGATCACGGGCGAGAAGGAGGCGGACGTACGAGGAGATCTCGCTGCTGTTCTGGTACTGCTGCCGCGCCAGCCGCCCCGCGACGCCACGGCTGTCGTGCAGCGAGAGCCTCGCCTTCGTGAGCCGCGCATCGATTCCGGCGACCTCGGCCCGCTTCTCCTTCAGCTTCTCGGCGGTCGCGTTGTAAGCCTCACTGGCCTGCTCGGCCTCCCGGTAAAGCCGCTGAAGGTCCGTCAGCAACTGCCTCACCGAGCGCCCTTCGGGCTCCGGCACGGCCATGGCGGGCCCGGGCGCGAGGACCACGCCGGCCGCCACCGCCGCCGTGCACACCAGACGCAGAAGCCTTCCTGACACGCCATCACCTCCGCTGCGGGGCGGCCCCTCCACTCCGCACGGCGAGCATCAGGCCCCGGGCCGGTCCGCACCTGGCGGGTGGGCGGTTCGGCGTAACGCGCTCACTCGTCCAGGGGGAGGGCGAGGACGTACGTGCACGGGGAGGCCCGTGCGTCAGCCCGCCGAGCTTCCCGAGCCGGGCTTGGACCAGGGCCACCGCAGCCCGCTGCCGGCCTTCCCCGCGCCCTTTTCACCTTCGGCGGCGTACTCGTACTTCCAACCCTGGTGAAGACCGAGCCGCGCGCTCTGCTTCGCCTGTACGCGGCGGTAGACGAGGACCGTCGGGGGCCCGCCGTCCGCGGCGGGAACCGGGACCCGGTAGATCTTCGGGGGATGGCCTGTGATGCCCAGCAGTACGGGCAGCACGCGGCCGTCCAGGGGGCCGCCCACGAAGGGCGTGTCTTCTCGCTTCACCGCACCAGTGTCACAAACGCCGCCGTCACAGCAGGTGAGCGGCGTCCCCGAGGATCGGCAGCACCCGGCGGGCCAGCGTCCCCGCGGCCCCTTCCGCGCTCTCCAGCGCGATCGCGGCCCGTACGACGTGCTCGGTCTGTGGGTCGCGGCCCGCCGTCGACACGAGCACCGCGACGAACTGCTCGACGAGCGAGTCGCGCAGCTCGTCCAGCGGCGGCTGCTTGTCCTCGTCGAGCCAGATGAGCGACGCGGCCTCCACGGCGGTGATCCACATCCGTACCGTCATGCGCAGCCGCGGCCCCGGATCCCGCGCGGCGAGATGGTCGAGGATGTGCTCGGCGGCCGCCCTGCGCACCCCGTCGACGATGGCGGTGGTCCGTGACGTCTCCACCACGCTCCCGCCCTGCAACAGTGCGCTGAACCCGGCGTCGTGCTGGTCCACGAAGGCGAGGTAGCGGTCGAGCGCCCGCCCCAGCCGCTCGGTGAGCGGCCCCTGCGGAGGCTCCGCGAAACAGTGCTCCAGCTCCTGCGCCGCCGAGCGCAGGGCGGCCTCGTACAGCTGCTGCTTGCCGCCCGGGAAGTACCGGTACACCAGGGGCCGCGACACCCCGGCCGCCTCCGCCACGTCGTCCAGCGAGATCTCCTCCGGCGCGCGGTGCGCGAAGAGCGACAGCGCCGCTTCGAGCAGCTGACGCCGCCGCTCCTCCACACTCAGCCGACGGTACGCACGGATGGGAGCCTCGGAGGTCATGTCCCGCAGCGTAACCGTGTTCGGAGACCTGAGTACTGACCGCGCACCCGCGGCCCCGGCCCCCCACCGGCACAAGGAGCCCGTGAGAGGCGCCCACGCCGGCGAGCGGCCCACGCCGGGTCAGAGCAGGCCGGACGACTTCCAGAGCCGCCGCCCCACGCCCCGAAGCACCCCGATGTCGTCCAGGAAGTCGGTCAGCCGCTTCGCGCCGGTCTGCATGACCTCCTGACGATGGCCGCTGGCCTTCACCTGGGCCACGGCCTGGTGCTTGTCGAGGCCGACGTTCGTGTACACCTCCGGGTTCACGAAGGCGACCGAGAAGACCCGGGCGAACTCGCCCGACGTGACCCGGGTGAACTCCTGCGACCACCGCGGAGCGGTCACCATCTGGCGCCGGAGCTCCTCCCGCGCGTACCGCACATGGCGGGCCTCCTCCACGACATGGATGCGCGTCACACCGCGGATCAGCGCCTGGACCCGCTCGTCGGGGAACGTCAGCCGCTGCATCCAGTCGAGGATCTCCTCACCGAGGAGCGTCGCCGTGAACGACCCCGGCGTGGTCGAGATCGTCTTGAAGAGCCGCCCGAGGTTCAGATGCGCCCGGCTGACCTGGTAGTACGGCGTGCCCCCACGGGAGATCAGCCGCGCGAACATCTTCGAGTGCCGGCACTCGTCCTCGATCTCCGTGAGCGCGTACCGCACATGCGCGCTCGTCGCCGCCTTGTCGTAGATGTGCCGTACCAGCAGCTGCATCAGGATGATCTCGAACCAGATCCCGAGCGAGGCCAGGGCCGCGGCCTCGTGCTGCGACAGCAGGATCCGCTGCTCCTCGCTCATCCGCTTCCACAGCGGGGTGCCGTACAGGGACACCAGCTCCGGTGGCCAGAACCACTTGCCGTCCTCGAAGGGCGCGTCCCAGTCCAGTTCCCTGTCGGGGTCGAAGGAGTGCTTGGCGGAAGAGTCGAGCAGCCGCTCGGCCACCTGCTCACGGTCCTTGAGCAGGCCGAGCGCGTCGCGCAGGGCATCGACTGCGTCTTCGCCTTCCGTCACGGTCGTCATCGCTGTCCCACCTCGTCGTACGGGAAGTTCACGGGTTACCGGCGGTCACCTCTTATGAGACTGCTTGTCAGCAAGCCCGTCAATCCCCTCTGCGCGACTTGTTGACCCCGCGTCTACCACGTGTGAGCCTGCGGTGTATGCCGACGCATGAGCTGTACGCCAAGGATCCGGGAGACCCCCTCTGGCAAGTGCCCGCGAGCGGCGCGGCACGCTTCAGCTGGGAGTACGACGACGGCCGTGACCGCCTGCTCGCCCTGTACCAGAAGGGCAAGGACAAGCAGTGGGACGGACGGACGCGGATCGACTGGGACCTCGAAGTCGACCCGCACGACCCCCTCGGCACCCCCGACGAGGCGATGACCCTCTACGGCACGAAGCACTGGGCCAAGCTCACCGACCGCGACAAGGGCGAACTGCGCAAGCACTACACCGCCTGGCAGTTCAGCCAGTTCCTGCACGGCGAGCAGGGCGCCATGGTCTGCGCGGCCCGCATAGTCGAGTCCGTCCCGGACCTGGACGCGAAGTTCTACTCGGCGACCCAGACCATGGACGAGGCGCGCCACGCGGAGATCTACGGCCGCTTCCTGCACGAGAAGATCGGGATGCTCTACCCGATCAACGACAACCTCCAGTCGCTGCTGGGCGACACCCTGCGCGACTCCCGCTGGGACATGCCCTACCTCGGCATGCAGGTGCTCATCGAGGGGCTGGCCCTCGCCGCCTTCGGCATGATCCGCGACACCACCGACAAGCCTCTCCCGAAACAGATACTCGCGTACGTCATGCAGGACGAGGCCCGCCACGTCGCCTTCGGCCGCATGGCGCTGCGCGACTACTACAAGCAGCTCAGCGACGCCGAACTGCGCGAACGCGAGGAATTCGTCATCGAGGGCTGCTACTTGATGCGCGACCGGCTGCGCGGCATCGAGGTCCTGGAGAACTTCGGCATCCCGAAGGCCGAGGCCGAGGAGTGCAGCGAGCAGTCCGAATTCCTGCACCTCTTCCGCCAGTTGCTCTTCAGCCGCATCGTCCCGTGCGTGAAGGACATCGGCCTGTGGGGCAAACGCCTCCAGGAGGCGTACGTCGACATGGGCGTCTTCGACATGGGCAACTCGAACCTGGACCTCCTGATGTCCCAGGACGAGGAGATCGCGGAGAAGCTGGACGCGGAGCGGTTCGCGGCGGAGGAGGGGGCGCGGGTCGCCGAGGTGCGGAACGCGATCGACGCGGGCGCGTCCTCGGCCCCATCATCGGACACATGACCGACCAGACGCCCACCACCACGCCCGCCACGCCCGCCGCGGAGCGATCCGCCGCCCGCCGCAGCCTCGAAGGCCTCGCCCTCGGGGACGCCTTCGGCGAGCGCTGGTTCCCGCTCTTCCGCGACCCTCCGCAGGCGTACGAGGAGGTCCGCGCCCGGCGCATGCCCGAGGAGCCGGACTGGCACTGGACGGACGACACGGCGATGGCGCTAGGCATCCTGCGGATCCTGGACGAGCACGGCGAGATCCGCCGCACCGAACTGGCCCAGGTGTTCGGCCTCGGCTACGACGCCGACCCGGCCCGCGGTTACGGCTACGGCATGCACGAACTCCTGCCCCGCCTGGTCCAGGAGCCGCACCGCTGGCGGGAGTTGGCGAGCGGGCTCTTCGCGGGCGAGGGCAGCCTCGGCAACGGAGCCGCCATGCGGGTGGCCCCGCTGGGCGCCTGGTTCCACGGCAGCCTGCCCCGCGTCGTCGAGCAGGCGACGCTCTCGGCGGAGGTGACCCACGCGCACCCGGAGGGCATCGCCGGCGCGGTCGCCGTGGCCGTCGCGGCCGCACTGTCCACCCGCGGTGAACTGGACATCGAGACCGTCGCGTCGGCCACTCCGGCGAGCGCGGTCCGCGAGGGCCTTCTGCGCGCGGCCGCCCTGCCCTTCGCGACCGAGCCCTGGAACGCCGCCGACGTGCTCGGCAACGGGCAGCGCGTCCGCGCCGACGACACGGTCCCCTTCGCCGTCTGGAGCGCCGCCCGGCACCCCGACGACCTCGTCGCCGCCCTGTGGACCACGGCCGAGGGCTTCGGCGACGTCGACACCACCTGCGCGATCACGGGCGGAATCGTCGGAGCCCGTACAGGAGTCGACGGCGTACCGAAGGAGTGGCTGGAGCGCAGGGAGTCGCTTCCCGGCGGCGCCTAGGGGGTGTTTGAAAGTCCCGCACAGCACCCACAGCGCCCGGCACGCACCCTCGCCGCACCGACCGAAGCCCCAAGTACGTCCAGTACGAGGACCTTCGTCCGGCACGCCGAGGGCACGCACCGAACACCGCGGGCACCGCGGACACCGCACAGGACTTTCAGAACACCCCCTAGGACCTGCCCGGCCGGGCAGGTCCTAGGCCGTGGCGACCGGCTCGGCGGCTCCCAACGGCTTCGCCGGGCCGGCCGGATATGACGTCCGCAGCGTGAACGCGTACGGCGCAGCCCCGTGTTCGCGCACGTGCAGCAGCCGCTCCTCCGCCTCCCCGACCGTCGGCCGATGACCCGCGGGCACCCACCACAGCACCGCCATCGCCTCCTCCACCCGCTCGAACCACTCGCGCCGCCGGGCGAGCAGCTCCCGGTGCTGACCCTGGTACATGAAGGCCGTCAGGGCGTTGTTGTCGCGCCAGGTGGACATGTTGATGATCAGCCAGGAGTCGTCGAAGACGGCGATGTCCGTCGCGTCGCCGGAGTCGCTCTGCAGACGCCAGACGAAGCCGTCGGCAGCGTCGGCGACGGCGTTCACCGGGTCGAGTGCATCCACGAAGTCCTTCAACTCCGGTGAGTCCAACGGGAATTTGAGGCGGGCGATGTTGACCTGGGCGAGTTCGTACGCGGCGGTTTCCCTCGTGGCTGTCATGGACCGAACGTTAGGTCGGCCGGGGAGGCCTCACCACCCCCGTCTCACAACCCGAGCACCGCCTGCATGACCGCCTTCGCGATCGGCGCCGCATCCCCGCCCCCGCTGATGTCCCCGCGGTCGGCGTCCGCGTCCTCGACGACGACCGCGACGGCGACGGCGGGCTGCAGGGCGTCGTCCGCCTGCGCCCAGGAGATGAACCAGGCGTACGGCGTACCGGCGTTGCCGATGCCGTGCTGGGCGGTGCCGGTCTTGCCGCCGACCGTCGCGCCGGGAATCGCGGCGTTCGTGCCGGTGCCCTCGCTCACGACGTCCGTCATCATCTCGCGCAGCCGCATCGCGGTCGCCGGGTTCATCGCCTGGTGCAGGGTCCGCGGCCCGGCCGTCGACACCGTGCCGCCGCCCGCGGAAGTCCTTCTCTCCACCAGATAGGGCGACTTGACCGAGCCGCCGCCCGCCACGGCCGCCGAGAGCATCGCCATCTGGAGGGGCGTGGCGCGGGTGTCGAACTGTCCGATGGAGGAGAGGGCCAGCTGCGCCTTGTCCAGCCGGGTGTCGAAGTTGCTGGGCGCGACGGGGAACGGGATCCTCAACCCACGGTTGTTGAAGCCGAAGTTGGCGGCCGTGCCCGTCATGTCGCGCAACCCCACATCCACGCCCAGCTTCGCGAAGACCGTGTTGCACGACCACTCGAAGGCGTACCGCAGCGAGGCGTCCTCGCACCCGTCGACCTCGTTGGTGAGCGACGTGGTGGTGCCGGGCAGCGTGTACGGGTTGGGGGACTTCGTCGGCGCGTCCACATCGGTCACCACACCCGACTCCAGCGCCGCCGCGGCGGTCACCACCTTGAACGTCGAACCCGGCGGATAGGTCTGCCGGATGGCCCGGTTGAGCATCGGCCTGGACTCGTCACCGTTGAGCCGCCGCCAGGCTCTTGTCACCTCCTCCCCGGTCCCGGACAGCTCGCCGGGGTCGTACGACGGCGCGGAGACCAGCGCGAGGATCCTGCCGGTCGACGGTTCGATCGCCGCCACCGCGCCCCGGCGGTCGCCGAGTCCGCCGTACGCCGCCTGCTGCGCGGCCTCGTTGATGGTGGTGACGACCTTGCCGCCGGCGTTCTGGGCGCGTGTGACGTCGTTCCACAGGGGGAGCGGGGAGAGCATCGGGTCGGTGCCGGACAGGACGCTGTCCTCGGCGCTTTCCAGGAACGCGGTGCCGTACACCTGGGAGGCGAAGCCCGTGACGGGCGCGTACAACGGGCCGTTGCGGTACGTCCGTTCGTAGCGGAGTTGCTCGCCGGTGTCCCGGGAGCCGGTGACGGACCGGCCGTCGACCACGATGTCGCCGCGTGGCTGGCCCCAACGGGCGATCGTCTGGCGGCGGTTGGCGGGATTGTCGTCGTAGGAGGAGGCCTGGAGGACCTGGACGCGGGTGGCGTTCACCAGCAGGGCGACCAGCAGGACGGCGCACAGGACCGCGGCTCTGCGGATGTACTTGGTCACGGGGCGGCCGTCCCGTCGTACTGGCTGCGGGCCGAGTCGCTGATCCGGATCAGCAGGGCCACGATGAGCCAGTTGGTGACGACGGAGGAGCCGCCCTGCGCGAGGAACGGCATCGCCATGCCCGTCAGGGGGATCAGCCCGGTCACGCCGCCCGCGATCACGAAGACCTGGAGCGCGATGATCGAGGCGAGACCGATCGCGAGGAGCCGTCCGAAGGGGTCGCGCAGGGCGAGGCCGGCCCGGTAGCCGCGCTCGACGAGCAGGGCGTAGAGCAGGAAGATTCCCGACAGTCCGACCAGACCCAGTTCCTCGCCCGCCGTCGCCAGGATGAAGTCCGACTTGGCGGCGAAGCCGATGAGGATCGAGTGGCCGAGGCCCAGGCCCGTGCCGAGCATTCCGCCGGCGGCGAACGCGAAGAGGGACTGGGCGAGTTGGTTGGGCCCGTCGCCCGCCTCGATCGACGCGAAGGGATGCAGCCAGTCCTGCACCCTGCTGTGGACGTGCGGTTCGAGCCAGCCGACCGCGACGGCGCCGACGCAGGCGAGCAGCAGGCCGACCGCGATCCAGCCGGTGCGGCCGCTGGCGACGTAGAGCAGGATGACGAACAGCCCGAAGAAGAGCAGCGACGTGCCGAGGTCCCGCTCCAGGACCAGCACGCCCACGCTCAGCAGCCAGATGGCGACGATCGGGCCGAGGACGCGGCCGGTGGGCAGCTGGAGCCGCCGGAACCGCCAGATCCGGCGTCCGCTGTACGCGAGCGCGTTGCGGTTGGCCGACAGGTATCCGGCGAAGAACACCGCCAGCAGGACCTTCGCGAACTCGCCGGGCTGGATGGAGAACCCGGCGATCCGCACCCAGATCCGGGCGCCGTTCACGGGCGGGAAGAAGACCGGCAGAAGCAGCAGGAACAGCGCGGTGACGACCGAGACGTACGCGTAGCGCCGCAGCACCCGGTGGTCGCGCAGCAGGACCACGGCCGCGATGAACAGCCCGACGCCGAGCGTCGACCAGACGAGCTGCGTGGTGGCCGCCCGGTCGTGCGGGGTCTCCAGGTCGAGCCGGTAGATCAGCACCAGGCCGAGGCCGTTGAGCAGCACGGCGATCGGCAGGAGCAGCGGATCGGCGTACGGCGCCCGCAGCCGCACCGCGAGATGCGCGAGCAGGGCGAGCACGCCGAGCCCGGCGCCGTAACCGGCGGCGCCGGGCGGGACGGTGCCGTTCTTGGCGAGACCGACAGCGCAGTAGCCGTACACGGAGAGCAGGACGGCGACGACGATGAGGGTGAACTCGATGCCACGGCGCCGGGTGAGGCGTACACCGGGAGTCGGCGGATCCGCTGCCACGGTGGTTCCGGCATTGATCGTCATGTCCGGAACGTACCCAAATCAGGCGTCTTGAGTGCCTTGCTGCTCAGCACCAGCGTGGCGCGGGCCCGATGTTGTCGATGTAGCGCGCCGCGCCCCAGGCCCAGGTGCCGTCGGTCAGGAGGTACCAGAGCGGGTTTCCGCCGATGGTCTCGCCCGGCGTCTTGCAGAAGATCGAGACGATCGAGCCGTAGGGGGCCGTGCGGATGTACGCACCGCCGCGGTTGGGTGCGCCGCGCAGGATCAGGCCGCCGCGGGCGGTGACCCGGCCCTCGTAGAGGCGTGGGTTCTGGTGGTCACCGTGGTGCTCGCCGTGATGTCCCCAGCCGTCGTTGCGGCTGCTGACCCCGGGGTCGTCGCCCCATTCGTCGTTCGCGACGGCGGGGGTCGTGGCGGCGAGGGCGACGAGGGCGCCGCCCGCGGCGGCTATGGCGAGACGGGTGAGGATGGACCGCAGGGCCATGAGGGCTCCTCCAGAAATGGGGCGAAGCTGACTAATCGCCACATTAGGAGGGGGTTCGGGTGTGCGCAGTTCACAGTGAGCCATCGGGGACGCGGACCTCGCCCGGCGCCGCCGCCGGACGGGGCCCGCACTGAGGGAGCGTCAGTGTCGCCACCGCGCCGCCGTCGGGCGCGTTGGCGAACACGAGCCGTGCGCCGAGCACCTCCGCCTGGCCGAGCGCGATCGTCAGCCCGAGCCCGTGGCCCTTCGAACCGCCCTCGGTGCGGAAGCGCTGCGGCCCGTGCTCCACGAGGTAGCCGGGGAAGCCGTCGCCGTGGTCCCGCACGGTGACGACCGGCCCGTCGACGGTCAGCACCACCGGCCCCCTGCCGTGCTTGTGCGCGTTCGCCACCAGATTCCCGAGCACCCGCTCAAGGCGCCGCCGGTCGGTCTCGACGCGCGCGTCGCGTACGACACGGATCTCCGTGCCGGTACCAGGGCCGATGCCGGTACCAGGGCCGGTGCCGGTCCCGGCGTCCGTCCCCGTCCCGGCGTCCGTCCCCGTGCCGGTTGCCGAGGCCCGCACCATCCGCACCACCCGCTCGGCCAGCGGGGCGAGCTGCTCGGAGTCCAGGTCGAGGCGCTCGCTGCGGGTGTCCAGCCGGGAGATCTCCAGCAGGTCCTCGGTGAGCGTGCGCAGGGCGGCCACCCGGTCTCGTACGAGCTCGGTCGGGCGGCCCGGCGGCAGCAGTTCGGCCGCCGCGTGCAGCCCGGTCAGCGGGGTGCGCAGCTCGTGCGCCACGTCCGCGGTGAACCGCTGCTCGCTCAGCAGCTTGCTCTGCAGGGAGGCCGCCATCGTGTCGAGGGCTCCCGCGACCGCGGCCACCTCGTCCTGGTGGCGCGTCGGATCCTGGGTACGCGGATCGTCGACGCGCGCGTCCAGGTCGCCCGCGCTGATCCGCCGCGCCACCTGCGCCGTCGCGTGCAGCCGCCGGGTCACCCGGGTCACCGCGAACGACCCCACCAGCAGCGTCGCGCCGATCGCCAGCGCCGACGACCACACGATGGCCCGGTCGAGCGCCTCGATGGCGTGGGCACCCTGCGAGTAGTCGACCCGCACGGCGAGCGCGCGCCCGCCGTCGGCGGGGCCGGCCGCCCACATCGTGGGGTGCGGGTCGTCGTCGCCGACCATCGTGCCGCGCTGCCCGACCGAGGCGAGCGTCCGCAGCGGCTCCGGCATTCCGGGGAGATCGACCCCGGCACCCCGCGGGAGCCGGTCGCCCGCCTCGTACGCCGCCGCCACCTCGGTCAGCCGGTCCAGCGCCAGATCGCGCGCCTCACCGACGGTCTGGTCGGTCACCGAGACATGCACGAGCAGACCGAGGAGCGCGGCGAGCGCGCAGCACATCACCGTGATGAAGGCGGCCGCCTTCCAGGTGAGGGTGGCGGTCCAGTGGGGGAGGGCGGGTCTGCGGAGTCCGGCCCTGCGGAGCCCTGGTCTGCGGAGCTCTGGTCTGTGGAGCTCTGGTCTGTGGGGTCCGGGTCTCATGAGGCGCTCTCGGAGGGCGCCGGGGAGGTGGTGGGAGGGGCGGTGCCGTGACGGGACGGGGAGGGGGTCCCCACCCGGAGGATCTCGTCGCGCGTCGCCAGCATCGCGTCCTGCTCCGCGTCCCAGGACCAGACCGTGCGGTACTCGTAGCCCGGCAGCGTCGAGGGCGAGCGGATGATCACGTCACGGCCCGCGATCTCCACGCTGACCGTGCTGTCCGAGGTCCCCATGATCTGCACCAGCTTGTGGTGCAGGAACGTGTACACGCGTACCGCCAGCTGGTCGTCGGGGAGACGGATGCCGAGGACGAGGTCGTCCTTCCCGTCTCCGGTGAGATCGCGGTAGTACGCCTGGAGGATGGGGCAGTTCTTGCTGCTCTTCCGTTCCTGGCCCTGGTCCTGGCCCTGGTGCTTGTTCTTGCTCTTGTTACTGCAGTCCTTGAGCTGTTGGACCGTCTTCGCGTACACCGCGTGCGGGCCGGTGTAGTCGTCCGGGTGCGCGGCCACCTCCGCGCGTACGACGTCGACGGGGTCGACCTTGTGGATGTCGTCGCCCGGTGCCGTGACGCCCTTGACCGTCTCGGTGTCCGCCTCGCCGTAGTCGAGCGCCGGGGTCGAGGCGGGCGGCACCTGGGGCCAGAGCTTCGTGGGCCCGACGGCCGTGGGGGTTGCTCCGGCGCCCTTGAGGGCGCCCGCGTCGCCGCAGCCCGCCAGGGCCGACGCCAGCACGGCGGAGGTGGCGGCGCCGAGGGCCGCGCGTGCGAGGCGGCTGTGGATCACTGCACTCCTGCGTCAGGTGACCGTTCTCGTACACACCTTATTCGTAGGGAAGTCCTTTTTGTTCACCGGTGGGGGTGGGTGGGTGCACGGGGGCGGCCGGCGCCGGCTGTCACTCGGCGAGTTCCTCCAGCAGGCGGGCCGTGGCGAGGCCGGTCTGCAGGTACTCGACGAACAGTTCGTTGTGCAGCGCCCACGGCGAGCGCCGGGTGCGGATGAGCCGTATCGCCTCGTCGGGGGAGTGGCCCCTGCGGATCAGCGCATGCGCGACGACGAGCCCCGAGCGGTTGTAGCCGTGGTAGCAGCGGACCAGTACGCGGCGGCCCTCGTCGAGCGCGTCGCAGGCGGCCTGCGCCAGACGGATCACGCCGGCCAGTTGCGTGCCGTCCAGCGGCCCGTCCGGGACGGCCCACACATGGTGCTCGACGCCCGGGTCCGGGCCGTGCCCCGGAAGCCGCAGCAGCGTCAGGACGAGGTCGAACTCATCGTGCACGACAGCGAATTCGAGCTGCCCCAAGTCCCCCGCGAACTCGTGCCCGCCCATCCACAGACCGGGCACGACCTCGCTCCACGGGTTGTCCGGAGCCGGTACATCGGGTTGCTTTCTGCGGGTCCGCAACGATGCCTCCCAGTCCCACCCAACTCCCCCAACTGCTCACAAAGGTAACCGGGTTCTTGCCCCCGGAGCACCCCGCCTGTTCCCATGGTCAAGGGGTGATGGTGCATGAGCGGACTGCGCGTCATACCGACCTGGCGGCATGGTCAGGAGCGGTTGTACGTCTGCCTGACGGACGGGAGGAACGTCGCCTGGTACGACCGTGAGGCTGCCCGGGTCAACCTGCTCAGCGACGACCGGCGGGAGGACGTGCTCGATGCGCTCGGGCCGTTCCTGACCGGCCCGGTGACGGTGGGACCGCCCCCCGTCCCGACCCCGGCGGAGCTGGCCCGGCTCACGCTTCACCCGGACGACGACCTCGCGCCGAACCGTCCCGGCGAGGCGCTGGTGATCGACCTCGACCGCGACCCGGGGCCGGCGCACCGCCTGCGTCCCGACCCGCGGCGGCGGGCGCTCGCCGCGGAACAGGCAGTGGGCGAGGCCCTCGACCGGCTGGAGGGCGCGGGCTGGCACACCCTGCACTCCGTGTCGCTGCCGGGCGGCGACCGCATCCACCACCTGGTCATCGGCCCCGGCGGACTCTTCGCCGTACGCACGGTGTACGCCCGCAAGCAGCGGGTCCTGGTCGCCGACCCCATGGTCACGATCGGCCGCCGCGAACCGGTGGCGCTGCTGCGCCGCGTCCGCGCCGACGCCGACCGCGCGTCGTACGCCCTCACGGCCGAGGTCCGCCCCCTCCTCGCCCTCAGCGGCCCCACCACCCTGGAGATCACCACCCCGCCCCGCGAGGTCCGCATCCTCCAGGACACCGACCTCACCACCCTCGCCCACCTCGGCGGCACCCTCAAACCGGCCGACGTAGAGGCCCTCCACGCAATGGCGAGGGACCGGCGTACGTGGTTGGAGGTGTGACGGGGAGGGCTTGGCTGGGGTATTCGTGCGACTGCCCAGCCATGCAGCGGGGTGCGTGTGCGTGTTGCGCCGGGGGGCTGCCCACCCACACTGCGGCGGGTGCGCGTGGAGGTCGGGGCGGTTGCCCACCCAGCAGCGGCGGGTGCGTGTGGCGCCGGGTGGCCGGCGAAGCCGCGTCACTGCGGGCGTGCGTGGAGGTAGGGGCGGCTGCCCGCCCACGCTGCGGCGGTGCGTGGGGTGCCGGGTGGCCGGCGGAGCCTCGTTTGTGCGGGCGCGCGTGTGGCTGGGGGCGGCTGCCCGCCCAGCAGTGGCGGGTGCGTGGGGTGCCGGGTGGCCGGCGAAGCCTCGTTTCTGCGGGCGCGCGTGTGGCTGGGGGCGGTTGCCCACCCGGCAGTGGCGGGTGCGTGGGGTGCCGGGTGGCCGGCGGAGCCTCGTTTCTGCGGGCAATTGTGCCGCCAGGGGCGGCACGGGTGGGCGCAGCGGCGCCCCGTAAGCGCCGGGCTGCGCAACCCACCCCCGCCCAGCAACCACGCCGGGTGACCAGCAAAGGAAGCGGCACCCGGGGCCTACCCACCCACCCCGGGTGCGAACGAATCGGGGATGCCGGGGCCCACCCCAGGCCAACACCAGCCCCGCGCAGCGGATCCCCACCGGGCTCAGCTCACGGCACCACCGCCCCCGCCCCCGGCTCGAACAACGGCGCCAGCAAATCCCCGTACGCCTCCAGCCGCCCGGCGATGTCCCCGGCATGGAAAGCCAGCTCACCCACCGCCGTACACCCCTCCACCTCCTCCCAGGAAACCGGCGCGGACACAGCCGGCGCCCCCCGGGCCCGCACCGTGTACGGCGTCGCCGTGGTCTTCCGCGCAGCGTTCTGGCTCCAGTCCACGAAGACCTTCCCCGGCCGCAGACTCCGCTTCATGAGGTGCACGACCAGCCGGGGCATCGCCCGCTCCGCAGCCACGGCAAGCTCCTTGGCGTACGACGTCACCCGCCGCGAAGGCGTAGCCACCACCGCGGCCAGTACATGCAGCCCCTTCGACCCGGACGTCTTCACGTACGCCTCGATCCCGTCCGCCGCCAACCGCTCCCGCAGCCACAACGCGACCTCGCAGCACTCGACGACGGTCGCCGGCGCACCCGGATCGAGGTCGAGGACGAGCCGGTCGGCCTCGTCGGGCGCATCGATCAGCCATTGGGGCGTATGGAACTCGGTCACCAGGTTCGCCGCCCACATGAGCGAGGCCAGATCCTGGACGAGGACCATCCGCGCGGGCCCCTCCGACCGGGGGACCTCGGCGGTGACGACCCAGTCGGGCGTCCCGGGCGGCACGTTCTTGGTGAAGAAGACCTGGCCGTCCGGACCGTCCGGGTAGCGCAGGAAGGACACCGGCCGGTTGCGGAGGTGCGGCAGCAGCGCGTCCGCGGTGGTGGCGTAGTAGTGCAGCAACTCGCCCTTGGTGTATCCGGTCGCGGGGTAGAGGACCTTCTCCAGGTTGGACAGGGCCACCCGCCGGCCCTCCACCTCCGCGATCGGCGTCATACGACGAGAATCCCACGAAAATCCGGCTCAAATCACCTGAAACAGATGGAAACCCGATCTCCTGTGATCCTCGCCCCAGGACTCAACCCGCGTTCTCCGGGACGTTGTGGAACGCCCGGATCTGCCAGGCGCCGTCCTTCTCGGAGAGCACCCAGGAGTCCAGTGCCCGGTTCTCGCCGCGCGGCTCGGTCTCGCCCGCCAGGACGAGTCCCGCCCTGTTGACGACGAGCGCCGTCCCGGTGCCGGAGAACCGGACACTCAGTACGTCGTGGATCACGTGGGCTCCCTTGAGCGGCCCGGCGAAGGCGGCAGCCATCGCCGTGCGGACCGCTTCCCGGCCCTCCAGGTAGGTGCCCGGAAGCAGCGCGGTCGCGTCCGGGGCGTAGGAGGCGACGGCCGCGTCGGCGTCGTTGTCGGCCCAGGCGGCGAAGACCCCGTCGATGACGGCGAGTACGGCCGCCTCGGCGCCGCGCTCCTCCAGGGTCGCCCCCGAACCCGTACCCGCAGTTGTGCCGGTGCTGGTGCTGATGTCGTTCATGGTCATGGTCCCGCTCTCCTCATGTCGTCTTGCCGTCCGTCGTGTCCCGCCCGTGGGGGCGAGAGCGTTTGGTCATGCAGACCAGCGGCAACACGGAAAGGAATCGCGCCCGAGAAGTCGTAGAAGCCCGAGATGTGACGTTTGGCCGGTCCGTTTAGCATGGCTTTGCCTACCGACAGGAAGGGTGCTGCACGTGCGATCCATTTGGAACGGCGCCATCTCCTTCGGCCTGGTCAGCATCCCGATCAAGCTGGTGAACGCCACCGAGAGCCACTCGATCTCCTTCCGTCAGGTCCACCTGGAGGACGGCGGCCGCATCCGCTACCGCAAGTTCTGCGAGCTGGAGGACCGCGAGGTGACGACGGGGGAGATCGGCAAGGGGTACGAGGAGGCCGACGGCACGATCATCCCGATCACGGACGACGACCTGGCCCAGCTGCCGATCCCGACCGCCAAGACGATCGAGATCGTGGCCTTCGTACCGGCCGACCGGATCGACCCCCTCCAGATGGACACGGCGTACTACCTGTCCGCGAGCGGAGTCCCCGCCGCCAAGCCGTACACCCTCCTGCGTGAGGCCCTGAAGCGCAGCAGGAAGGTCGCCATCGCGAAGTACGCCCTGCGCGGGCGCGAGCGGCTCGGGATGCTGCGCGTCGTCGACGACGTCATCGCCATGCACGGCCTGCTGTGGCCGGACGAGATCCGTACCACCGAGGAGGTCGCCCCGGACTCGGGTGTCACCGTCCGCGACAAGGAACTCGACCTCGCCGACGCCCTTATGGACACCCTCGGCGAGGTCGACCTCGCCGACCTCCACGACGACTACCGCGAGGCCGTCGAGGAACTCATCGCCGCCAAGGCGGGCGGCCAGGAAAAGCCGCCCGCTCCGACCGGGGAGAAGCCTGCCGGCAAGGTCCTCGACCTGATGGCGGCCCTGGAGAAAAGCGTTCGAGCGGCCAAGGAATCCCGCGGCGAGACCCCTGACGACACGACCGGGAAGGCCACCGGCACAGCGGACGTCACCCCGCTCCAGGACCGCAGAACAGCACCCCGAAAGGCCGCTCGTACGGCCCCCAAGGAGGTCGGCGGCAAGAAGTCGACGTCGACGGCGAAGAAGACGACGACGAAGAAGACGGCGACGGCCACAACGAACAAGTCGGCAACGAAGAAGGCCACCGAGAAGTCGACGACGGCGAACAAGACGGCAGCGGACAAGACGACAGCAAAGAAGACGGCAGCGGACAAGACGACAGCAAAGAAGACGGCAGCCAAGAAGACGGCAGCGAAGAAGACAGCAGCGCAGAAGACGGCGACGACGGCTCAGAAATCAGCGGCGAAGAAGAGCAGCGCAAAGACGACGACGCCCCGAAAGCGTGCTTCCGCCTGATCGCGTACTCGTGCCTGGTCTGTACTTCTGCCAACTGCCCCCTGGCCGAACTTCTGCCAACTGCCCCCTGGCCGACCGACTATCCGACCCGCCGGAGGGCCAGCACCGCATTGTGCCCGCCGAACCCGAAGGAGTTGCTGAGGGCGAGGTCGCCGGAGGTGGGCAGCGGCCGCGCGGTCCTGGTCACCACGTCCAGGTCGACGGCGTCGTCCTGGTGCTCGCAGCCGAGGGTGGGCGGAATGAGGCCGTGGTGGAGGGTGAGGACGGTGGCGACGGCCTCGACCCCGCCGGCAGCCCCCTGCAGATGGCCGAGGTGCCCCTTGAGCGCGGTGACGGGGACGCCCCGGCCGAGGACGGCGTGCACGGCGCTCGCCTCGGCGAGGTCGCCGTCGACGGTGGCGGTGGCATGGGCGTTGACGTGCACGACGTCGACGACGTGAGCGCCCGCGTCCTTCACGGCCCGCCGCAGGGCCAGGGCGACGCCACGGCCGGAGGGGTCGGGCGCGGCCATGTGGTGGGCGTCGGCGGAGAGCCCCCAGCCGGCGGCCTCGCAGTAGATGCGGGCGCCGCGTGCCCGGGCGTGTTCCTCGGCCTCCAGCACCAGGAGCCCGGCGCCCTCCCCGTTCACGAAGCCGTCGCGGTCCTCGGCGAAGGGCCGGGAGGGGCTGGCGGAGTCGCGGGAGTCGAGCCCGTGTGTGGACAGGGCGCGCATGGCGGCGAAGGAGGCCATGATCGCCGGGGTGACCACGGCCTCCGCGCCACCCGCGAGGGCGACGTCGACATGCCCGTACCGGATACGGTCGATGGCCTGCCCGATCGCCTCGGTGCCGGAGGCGCACGCGCTGGTGACGGTGCGCGCCTCGCCGGTGATCCGCAGCGCGAGCGACACCTGGGACGCGGCCTGCGAGGGCACGGTCATGGGGGTGGTGAGCGGTGACACGGCGCGCGGCCCCTTGTCCCGCAGCTTCCGGTCGCCGCCGACGAGCACGGAGGCGTCGCCGAGAATCGCACCGACGCTGACGCCGACCCGCTCGGGATCGAGCCCGCTCTCGGCCGTACCCGCCACGTCGAACCCGGCGTCCTGCCAGGCCTCCCGGGCCGCGAGCACGGCGAACTGGGCGGCCCGGTTCATCCGCCGCGCCTGCGGCCGGGGCAGCAGCCCGACCGGGTCCACGGGAACACTCCCCGCGACCCGCACGGGCAACTCGGCGAACTCCTCGCCCTCCAACTCCCGTATCCCGCACCGGCCCTCCACGAGCCCCTGCCACAGCTCCCCGACACCGACGCCGAGCGGCGTGATGGCCCCGAGACCGGTGACGACGACCCGCCGCGGCCCCGCGACGCGCGCCGTGGAGCCCGGCCGAGGGTGATGCCGTACGACGTAGCCCTCCCCGGCCGCCTCGGCGCCCAGCCTCCGCAGCTCGGCGTCGTCGACGCGCTCCTCGACGTGCTCCTGGACCGGTCCCTCCAGATCCCGGTGCCAGTGCCCCCACCTGCGGGTGTACGACTCCTCCACGGCCCGCGGATCCACCGCGCGCAGCAGGGTGACGCGATCCCCTTCGCGGAATTCCACCGCATCGAGATCGGCCGGGACGAGATGAGGAATTCCCCCGACATCCACCCGCCGACAGGCCACCGTCACCCGGTGTCCCCGCTGGAACAACTCGTCGCGATCAATACCGCCGAGCGGCGGTCGCAACGTGACCCGAATCGTCTCGGGCGTCTCGGGCAGCGTATGCATGACCACGTACCACTTGTCCGCCGCCACGTCCTCCTCGGACAGTGCGAGAAGATCACCGGGAATGACCTCGGCGACGGAGACGACATGGGGCTGCACGGGGATGTCGGACGAATTGCGCATGTCAGCGAGAGCTTTCTGCAGAAGATCGGCAACGCCGGGCCGCACAAAAAGTGCGCCCCAGCCTCAAACCCCCCGGCGACAACGCGTCACCCAACTCGCCCAACTGTCGACTAAAAAAAGCCACTTGCCTAGACACCCCGACCACTGATGTGCGCAACATCACCCGGGGAGCATCTCGCGCAATTCCTTTGGCTGCCCCTCCTGGAACACCAACACCAATCCCCACAAAGGGAGTTCACGCAAGAATTCTTTTTCTCGCGCGTCGAGTTCAGTCGGTTTCAGTCGGTGATGTACCAGTCGTTCTTGAGGTACTCCAGGGTGTAGCTGCCGAGGTCGCTCTCGGAGAAGGTGGCGGAGGACCTGACCGCTGCGACCGGCATGTCGACCTTGTCGGGCGTACGCACGACGACGCGCCGCGGGTCGACCGTCGCGGTCTTCAGAGCGTTCTTCTGCGCGGGCGAGATCATCCGGAACACGGCGGTGTACGTCGACGTGCACGGGCCGAGCCCCTGGTCCTGCGCCTTCTTCGCGGCGGGCCCGGCCACGTCGCAGACCGTGTTGATGTCCTCACGGCCCAGGGCGTGGAGGTACAGCTCGTACCGCTTGATCGCGCCCTCCTTCGTCCTGGGCGCGGGCTGGTCACCGGTCGGCTCGGCCGACGGCTTCTCGGTCCGAGCGGACGCGGACGGCGTGGCCGTAGGCTCCGCGGCCCGCGTGGACGCCGACGACTGCGAAGGCTTCGCGCCCGCGTCGTCCTCCTTCGCCTTGTCCGGCCCGCATGCGCACGCCACCAGCGCCACACATGCCGATACCGCCACGCTCCCGATCGTCCGCGCTCTCATTCGGTCCCCTCAGCACCAGCAGACAACACGTCAAGAGGAGGTCACGCAGGATCCGGAGGAACGGTTCCCGGGCCGGGCCGGGCGGGACGCCCACCGGTTCACAGGCAAGCCGCCGTAGAGCCACACCCCCGGCGGGAGTCCCCAGGGCTCAGCCGGTCACTTCCGCTCCAGCGCGGCCAGCCGCAGCTCAAGCTGGTCGACCCGGTGCCGTAGCAGGGTGACCTGGGCTTCCAGGCTGACTTCTCGTTCCGCCCTGCGCTGGATGCGCGGTGAGGCGGCGGCGCGCTCGATCACGGCCTCCAGCTGGACCAGGCGTTGCGGCCCGTTGGGCCCGTCCACCAGCCGGGACCGGATCTCGCCGTTGCGGTACCAGGACCGCAGGGCCGAACGGGAAACGCCGGTCTCGGCTTCCGCCTTGGCCAGCGTCACCCACGGTGTCTCGTCCAGCCGCTCGAACAGCTCCAGCTCGTTCTGCCAGCGCGCGAGCCGGTCCTCCCAGTCCGACGGTGTCTCCATCACACCCTCCCTTCCACACGGTGACCCTATTAATAACAGTGTATTGACAGGGTTGGGACCATGGAGCCATGCCATTTGAGAGGTTCACAGCGGAAGCCCGCAAGGTGGTCGTCACGGCTCAGGAGGAGGCGAGGCTGCTCAAGCAGGACTACATCGGCACGGAGCACATCCTGTTGGGGCTGCTCGACGCGCCGGACACCGTGGCGGCGAAAGTGCTGCACCGGCTCGGGTACGGCAAGGTGACGGCGCAGGCCGACATCGCCGCGGTGGTCAAGCCCGGCAAGCGGGAGCTGACCGGCCACATCCCGTTCGCGCCGAGCGCGAAGAAGACGCTGGACCTCGCCCTGCGCGAGGCGCTGCAGCTGCACCACACCTACATCGGTACGGAGCACATCCTGCTTGCCCTGGTCACGGAAGGTGAGGGCGTCGCCGCGAAGGTACTTGCCGAACGGATCAGCCCGATCAGCAGGATCCGTGCCGCGGTGCTGGCGTCATTGGAGGGATCTGAGGGTTCGGCGGGATCTGAGGGATCCCACGGATCGCAGGGATCGCAGGGATCGCAGGGACCGCAGGGACGGCAGGACATCGCGGCCGGCTCTTGGCCGGCCGGCACATCGGCCACCGAGGACGCCGTGTCCGCCGCCGGCGCGCTGGCAGGCGGCGCCCCGGTCGGCAGCCACCACCTGCTGGAGGCGATGCTGCGGGCGGAGAACAGCATGGCGGCCAGGGTGCTGCGCGAACTCGGAGTCGACCCGGACGCGGTCGCCGCCAAGATCGACGAACTGGATCCGGAGACGACCACGGACGCGAACCCGGAGGAGACCGCCGCGCGCAGGATGGAAATCCGGCTAGTCGACGACGAGGTGCACCTGATCCTGCGCGACCCGACCACGGTCACGCTCGCCAAGAAGGTCACCGAGCTGTCCAACGGCCCGATCCAGGGCGCAGGTCCGGTCGCAGGCCTGTTCATCCCGCTCTGGCGGTCGACCAACCAACTGCTGCTGCAGATCCAGCGCGTACTGGACCCGGAACCCGAAGAAGAGGACGGTTCCGCGGCGAGCAAGGCGGCCAGGACCGTGCGCACGATCCTCGCGCCCCGGCTGAGCCGGTGAACCGCCCGGTCGCGGACGGGATCGCCTTAGGCGCAGGGCGTCGGCGCCCCGCCAGTAGTGACCCGCGCGCATCACGAGTCGACGTCCCGCCGGCAGGCAATACGGTGAATCGGAGGCAGCCATGACCATGACCGTCACCATCGTCGGAGCCGGCTTGGGCGGCCTGGCCCTTGCCCGAGTGCTGCACGTGAACGGCATCGACGCCGTCGTCTACGAACGCGAACCGTCACGCGATGCACGAGGCCAGGGCGGCATGCTCGACATCCACTCCGGCCAGCGGGCGTTGCGCGAGGCGGGCCTGATCGACCAGTTCCACGCGATTGCACGTGGCGAAGGCCAGGACATGCGTCTCCTGGAGCCGGACGGCACCCTGCTGCTCCAGGAGGACACCCCCGACGACGCCCCGCTCGATCGACCCGAGGTCGACCGTGCCGATCTGCGCAACCTGCTGCTGGACTCCCTCCCCGAACGCACGGTGCGCTGGGGGCACGCGTTCGAGCACGCCGATGACGGTCTGCTGCACTTCGCCGACGGCACCACTGCGACGTACGACCTGCTGGTCGGCGCGGACGGTGCCCAGTCCCGGGTCCGCCCGCTGCTCACCGACGCCCGCCCGGCGCACCTCGGCCAGAACGTCGTCGAGGTCGGCATTCCCGACATCGACCGCACGCACCCCGACCTCGCGGCGATGGTCGGGCGCGGCAACTACTGGGTGCTCGGCAACGGACTGTCCCTGGCGGCGCAGCGCAACGGCGACGGCCGCGTTCGCATCGGCCTCAGCTTCTACAACACCGCCGAGGACTGGTTCGCCACCAGCAAGATCCCGTTCGACGACCCGGCCGCCGCCCGGGCCCGGCTGATCGACCTGCTCCACGGCTGGGACCCACGGTTCACCGCGTTGATCGCGGCCTGCGACGACACGGTCGTGCCGCGGTCGCTCACCACACTCCCGGTCGGCCTGACCTGGCCGTCGAAGCCGGACGTCACACTGCTCGGCGACGCCGCGCACCTGATGCCGCCCGTGGGCGAGGGCGCCAACATGGCCCTGCTCGACGGCGCCCTGCTCGCCCTCGCACTGGCCGCACACCCGGACGACGTCCCCACCGCCGTCCAGAACTACGAACGCGAAATGTTCGAACGCACCAGCACCGCCGCCCGCATGTCCGCAGACATGCAACAACTGCTCACGTCACCGGACGCCGCCCAGAAACTCCTCGCATTCTTCCAACCGAACTGAAGCGAACCGAACGGTTGGCTCACGGGGACGTCATGCGACATGAGTCCCCATGGCGGGCACGCGGGCGGTGTGCCCTCAGATCTTGATGACGGTGACGCGCTTGCGGCAGAGCGCAGTGAGGTCCTCCGGGTCGGAGGTGAGGATTGTGACGGGGCGGGGTGCGGCCAACGCTGTGGCGCTGAGCATGGCGTCGATGGCGTACTTGTGGCCGTGCAGGCCGGCGTCGGCGAGGAGGGTGGCGGCGTGGCGGGCGATGGGCTCGGTGACCGGTTCGATGACGAGGCGGGACAGGGTCCATTCCAGGGCTGGGCGATTGATCCGTGGGTGGATCACTTCCACGAGGGTGGCTGCGGAAGTGATCACCCGTAGGTCGTCGGCGCGGGCGAGGGCGAGCCAGCCGGTGACCGTGCGGTCGCGCAGGACGGCCTTGGCCAGCCCTTCGCTGTCGAGAACCAGCGTGCCGCCGGGGGTGACGGGGGAGGGGGTCACGGGCCGTTCGCCCCGCTTTGGATCTGCTGCTCTCGGGTTTGGTGGAGTTGGTCGCGCAGAGGGCTACCGCGAGCGACGTTCTACCGCTGGCGGCTACAAGAAGGGCCCGAAGTCCATCAAGCTCCCGAACGGCGCAGTGCGCATCCGCCGGTCCGAACTGAGTCGGTGGCTCCAGACGCTGGAGGAAAGCGCGTGACGAAATACGCCGACAACGGGGCCGAGCAGAACAACCGCTCGGCCCCGGACGGGTTTTCGCTCGATGTGCGCCTGTGGAAGGTATCCAAGGCGCAGAGCAAGACCCGTCCCAACCAACTCCGTTGGAAAGTCGGAGGGAAGGTCAGCAGCGCCACTTTCGCCACGGTGGCTCTCGCGGAGAGCCGTAGGTCTGAACTGTGGCAGGCAATGCGCCGTGGCGAGGCATTCCGCATTTCGGACGGGCTACCTGAATCCGAGGTACGGGCCGAGGCCACTGCGGAGCAAGCCCGTGAGGAACTTCCCTGGTTCGCGTTCTGCCGCGAGTACATGGCGATGCGTTGGCCGACCGCCGCGGCCAAGACCCGTGAGGGCATTGCCGACGGGCTCGCCGCGGTGACACTGGCTCTGGTGGAGCAGGAGCAGAAGATGCCGTCACCGGAAGAGCTGCGTCTTGCCTTCCGGTGGGCGGTCATTCCCAGGAACGCTGAACTTGACCCGCCGGAGGAACTTGAAGACGCCTACGGGTGGATATCCACGAAGTCGCTTCTCGTCTCCTCGCTGGAAGACCCGAAGATTCTTCGCGATGTTCAGTATCGGATCTCATTCAAGCTGGACGGCACCCCCGCGGCGGGGGAGACCTCCCGTCGTCGCCGGCGCGCGCTCAACACGGCGGTTGAATACGCCATCGAGCGCAAGCTTCTGACGGAGAACCCACTTACCGCCATCAAGAAGGTGAAGAGTTCCTCATCGGACCGCGTCGACCCCCGTGTTCTCGTGAACAAGACGCAGGCTGCTCAACTCCTCGCCGGGGTCTCCTACGTCGGGACATGGGACCGCAAGAAGGGCCGGCGCCTGGTGGGCTTCTACGCGGTCATGTACTTCGCCGGGCTCCGTCCGAGTGAGGCTGTGGGCCTCAAGAAGGCTGATTGCTTCCTCCCGGAGGAGGGGTGGGGTGTTCTGACGCTCCACGAGACGCACCCCGTGTCGGGCAAACAGTGGACAGACAGCGGAGAGCGACACGACAAGCGCGGCCTGAAGTCGAGGGAGGCCAAGGAAGACCGGCCAGTCCCGATCCCCCCGCCGCTCGTGGCCATGCTCCGCGCCCACCTGAAGGAGTTCGGCACGGCCAAGGACGGGCGGCTCTTCACGAACGAGCGGGGCGGTCTCGTGGGCAGCAGTACCTATTGGCGCGTGTGGCGGGACGCTCGGGAGTACGCGCTCTCGCCGGACCTTCAGGCGTCCATCCTCGGAGGGCGGCCGTACGACCTGCGGCACACCTGCATCACGACGTGGCTGAACGCCGGCGTGCCCGTGGCCGAGATCGCGCGTCGGGTCGGCAACTCACCCGAGGTGATCCACCGCGTCTACGAAGGGTGCATCTATGGCCAGGAAGAGGTCATGAACAAGAAGATCGAAAAGGAACTCAACTGGCCAGAGGGAGCCGTGGACTAGGAGCTGTCCGGCCGATCATCCACGAAGCTTGTCCATAGTCCAGGCGTAGCCCCTATCCCTCGCATAAGGGGTGCGTCATGCTGAGGACTGATCAAGCACTACGGGGGTGCGTCGTGACCAATCGTGAGGTCCGCTGGCAGCATGAGGGCGGAGGCTTCTTCGATCTGGAAGGCTTGAAGGTCCCGGCCAGCGCGGGAGTGCGGCTTCTGCCGATAGTCGGCGGGGAGAGCGGCGCGGTGGTGGCCGTCACCGCAGTGCGGGGTCGGACAGCGATTCAGCTCCAGGCGTTCCATGTATCCGTGGGCCGTTCCTGGGATTCCGTCCGGCTTGAACTGGTGGCTCGCATTCGGCGGGACGGTGGGACGGCAGAGGAGATTATTGGTCCGTCAGGGTCTGGGATCCAAGCGCGCGTCCCTGTCTTCACCCCCGGGGGTGAGCAGAAGGTGATGGACGTGCGATTCCTTGGCCGGGAAGGCCTGGGTTGGCTGTTGCGTGGCACTGTCTCGGGGGCGGGGGCCGCTCCCGAGAGCGCTGAGTTGTGGCCCTGCGAAATGTTTGACGAGACGGCCGTCAAGAGCACGGCTCTTGTCGAACCGGCCAGTTCGGCAATGGAACTACAGTGGCCTCCGTGCGAAGCGCGGTGACTCTATTCCACGGGCCGAACCGTTCGGGCAGGTCACGCCATTGCACCCCGGTCCGCACCCTGTGCAGGATCCCGTTGATCACCTGCCGGTGATCCCGCCACCGACCGCAACGCCCGTTGCTGACCGGCAGGAACGGCCGCAACCGTTCCCCACTCGGCATCCTTCAGATCACCCCGCCCCATGCCCACGGCAACGACCCAGGAATTGATTAGTCACATGATCGGCCGGACAGGTCCGAGCTGGTCACCCCGATCGAGCGGTCTCGCACTCCCTTGAGGAGACAGGACACCGCCGTATCGGGCTTCAATTGCTGGTTGCTGGTGGCTGCACCCAACCACCCGAGTGGCCGATGTAGTCGAGAGCGGGGTCTAGGGCGATGAACTCGTCTGCTGCCTCTTTCAAGGCGCGGGCAACCGCGTGCTCCCAAAACACCACTCGGACCCGGAGGCCGCGCCGTTGGAGTGAAGCGACGGTCGGTACGTAGTCGCGGTCTCCGGTGAGCAGAACAGCCATGTCCTTGCGCTCCGCGCGCATGTACTCGTAGGAGTCCTCCATGAGGGTTGTCGACAGACTCACATCGACTTCCTTCTCCTTATTGGAGGCGTTCCTGTCGTAGACCTTGACCTCGAAACCATCTTGGCGAGCACGTTCCCAGAGAGAGTCGTTCGCCGGAGGCCGAGAGCCAAAGAGGATTGATCTGCCTACTTGATGGTTCTTGGGACAGGCCAGCTCGTAGAGCCGACCGAAGTCGTAGGCCCACGTCATGTCGCAGATCTTCTGGTTCATGGCGTCGGTGAGGTTGGCAGCCATGCCCTTCTTGACGGCGCTCAGTCGCTGCCCCTCGATCCAGACGTTGGAGTTGTCCACATAGACGAAGATGACCACGGCGACCAGCCTCCTTATAGGGGCGTCAGGCTAGCGGGGCTGGCAGGTCTTGCCGAGGCGGTCTGGGTGTGTCGCGTGCCAGGGTTCTATCGCAGGTCTATCGCGATCAGCGCGCAACAACGACAAAGAGCGGGACCCAGTGAGACTGGTTCCCGCTCTTCATGCGTGGCATCTACGCTGGTCAACCGCATCATCATGCTGGTTGAGGCGAAGTGCCCCCGGCAGGATTCGAACCTGCGCACACGGCTCCGGAGCCCAGGTGAGACCGTGACTCTTTCAGGCACCTGACCTGCGGGGGAGAGGCATCCGTGGGACCCGCCGAGCAAGGTCATTACGCCCCTATTACGTAGGTGACCTGTTGGGCGTCGGGGCGGCGCCGTATGGTCGAAGGCATGATCTCGGGCAGCGGCGGGGGCCAGGACGACGGCATGGAGTTCACGGCGGAAAGCCTCGGGGCCGTGCTGCGCGAGGCGTGCGAGACGGCCCAACTGGACCCAGATGGTGCCGAGTTGCTGCGGCTCGGCTCCAATGCCGTGTACCGCTTATCGACGTCGCCGATCATCGTCCGCGTTGCCCGTGACCCCGATGTCCTGGAAGAGATGGAACGGGCGGTCCGGGTTGCGCGGTGGCTGGAGGCCGAAGACCTTCCCGCTACTCGGGTGCCGGCGGGCGTCACGCAACCTCTGGTCGTCGGCGGCCTGGTCGTCACCCTCTGGGAGAGCGTCCAGGAGCGCGAGGAGTACGCCACGGTCGGCGAGCTGGCCGACCTGCTGCGCCGACTTCACTGGCTTGAAGAGCCCGAGTCGCTGAGGCTGCCGTACTTCGACCCGTTCGCGAAGCTCTCGCGCTCTCTGAGGCAGATGAGCGGCGTCACGGAGGAAGATCGCACGTTCCTGGAGGACCGTGCCGCAAAGCTCAACAAGGACTACGACCGGTTGGACTTCATCCTCCCCTTCGGGATGATCCACGGGGACGCGAGCATAGGCAACGTGCTCCGCCACCGGGACGGTCACGCGGTACTCATCGACCTCGACGGCTTCGCGCTGGCGCCACGCGAGTGGGACCTGATCCAGACTGCGATGTTCTACGACCGCTACGGCTGGCACACGAAGGCTGAGTACGCCGAGTTCGTTCACCGATACGGCTTTGACCTGATGAACTGGCCCGGCTACGAGACCTTGGCGGATCTCCGCGAACTGATGATGGTCGCCTGGCTCGGCCACCAGGTCGCCGCAAGTGAACGTTCCGCGGCGGAGTTTGCCCGACGCGTGCGGTCGCTGCGAACCGGCGAGGGACGGGACGCGTGGGGCCCCTTCTGAGAGTGGTCAGAGGCTGAGCTGCATCTCCGTAGCGACCCACAATCTGTGTTCTTGAGCCTGCTCCATGAAGTCTCGGGAGATCGCGGTGTCACCGGCGGCAGCGAGGTCCTTCCGGAACTCGGCGAGATAGCTGACACAACGGGCGGACTTGAGCTGTTCTCCGAAATCGAGGGCATCGAGCGCGACGCGGCACGCCTCCTCGGTTTCCCCGGCTCGTAGGTGCGCGTCGGCGAGAACCATGGTCGCGAAGAAGTCGCTTCGTACGTGGCTTCCGCTCATGGCGTTCTCGGCATGGGCCACGGCCTGGCGGGCGCTGTTCACGTCGCGGAAGCAGTGCGCGGCTTCGGCGGCAAGCTCGGCCTCGTCGAAGTAGCTGATCCACTCCGGCTCATCGTCGCTGTTCCGACCGTCCAGAGACCTGGTCGCAGCGTTCAGCGCGGCCTCGCATCCGGTGACGTCGCCTGTACGCGCGAGCGCGCGGGCTTCCATGGCGTGGAACTGGGCGCGCAGGGTCGGCGTGGCTACCGGGGAAATGCCCATGAGCGCGGCACGGGCGAGTGTCGCTCCATGCGTGAACTGACCGAGGAACGTGGCCTGATGACTCATCGCGGAGAGGATGCTCCCCGCGAGCCGACGGTCGTTGGCGTCCTGGGCCAGTCGGAGCGCCTGGAGAAAATACCGCTGTGCCAGGCCGTGATGACACGAGTCGTAGGACATCCAGCCGGCGAGCAGCGTCGCCTCAGCTGCCGTGGAGAAGAGGGCCCGCCCTACTTGCTCTGTGAACTTGCCCCGCAACATCGGCAGAACGTCGTTACTGAGGTACTGGATTACGGCGTGCCGCGCGTGATCCCCACCGAACTGGTCGTCGAGTCGGGCGAACATGTCCGCGGTGGTCTTGATGGCGGCCACGTCCCCCAGCCCAACATGCATACCTTCCGTGCGGGGTCGGGGAATAGCAGGCTCGGGCGCTACCAACCAGCGCAGGGATGCCTCACTCCATGCAGGCTCGGACGGCTCGGCGTCAAACAACGGCTCGTACCGGTTGAGGTCGGCCCGCCACAGCTTTCCGACGGCCTGGATCGCCGCATCCGGACTGGCCGGGTATCCGGCGTCCAAGAGCGCGGAGTCCTGCTGCGAATGGTGGTTCAGCCCGAGTTCCGCAGCGCTGACACCGTAGACGTCGCAGAGGAGCGGGCCGTAGAAGTCGTCCGGGGCGCTGTGCCCGTTCTCCCAACTGGCAATACGGCGCTTGACACTCGCGTCTGACGGAAGCTGATGACCTCGCCGGGCGGCGGCCTGGCGTAACTCGCGCACCAATCGCGGCTGACTCCACCCTCGGCCCGTGCGGGCCTCACGTAAGCGGACGCTGGTCGAATCCATCGGAGAGGTGTCCGTTCCTTCCCTGCGCGTGTGCTGGTGCGACGACTCACTCTCTCCATCGAATGTACGCGTCCGTCACCGCCCGTGGCAGGCAAGTAACCGAGATCGACCCTGAGTTCAGGGTGACGGGGGATGACGCATCGCGCACTGATACGTCATCTCCCGTCACCTCTCGTCATCTGCCGTGGTCAGGCCGCCTACCCCGAGTCTGGATGCACGGCGGCACCGAAGCCGCAACACAGTCCGACTGAGGTGGGATGACGTGCAGAGGATGACCAGGCGGGGCGTGGAGTGGCTGTCCGTGGCGGCCGATGATCCGGCGATGTGCCGGAATGCCTGGGAGGACGACCCGCGCAGGCCCTACATGCTCTCGGCCGGCCGCATCTTCGACGTCGTGGCAGTCGAGCAGCGCCTCGGCCTGGAGGTCTTCGACCAACTGCTCCGGCGAAGCCTGCCGTTCGGCCCCACCATTCTGGATTGCAAAGCCAGCCGTGTCGGCTTCTTCTTGGGGTCCGGCAGTCAGGGACCCTTCACGCATTTCCTCGGCCAGGAGACGGCGGAACCGCCTGACTATCGCTACCTCGGCAGCAACTCCGTGGTGGTCGTTCCCGGCCCGATGCCGATGGACGGTGATCGGTATCAGTGGCTGCGGGCTCCATCACGCCGCCCGGAGGCGAACCCACTGCGCGCGGTGGCTCTCGCGACCATGCTCGTGGCCTCGGCCGAACTGCTTGCGCGGGCAGACCGATACAGCGAGCGGTACCGCACTCCGTACGCGGCCGTCGCGGCGCTTCCCGAGGAGGCGGCCACTGATGCGGGATGACGCGGCCGAACGTCATGACGCCGCCGAGTGGTCTGCCCTGGACAGCGAGGGGTGGTACGCCGCCCGGAACGCGACGAGCGCTCTACGCGACGCCCTCATCCGCGCGGGCATGGAGAAGGACTTCCCCTACCTCCGAGCGGACTTGAACGCCTTCGGGCACGGCCTTATCGAACTCGGGCGCGTGTCTCCTGCGACAGCAGAGCGCTTGGCCGAGCTGCTCCGACTCGCGCTGTCCTTCGCCGAGAAGAGCCCGGCGAACACGGACACGACCACGAGAAACGAAGGGGAGAGCTGAACCATGACCGACAGGCGAGGAGTGATAGCCAAGCGAGCCGAGGACCTGCTGCCCGGTGTCCCCTACGTCCGCGGCTGGATACAGGCTCGACAGAGTGCAGGGATCTTGGCCGAGCAACTCACGGCTCTGGGCCTGGACTCCGACTTCCCTGCCCTGGCCGCTGACGTGAACGTGTTCGGCGACGGCCTGGTGCACCTCGGCACCATCCGCCCGGAAGCAGCACTGTTACTTGCCGAACTGATCACGTCGGGGCTCGCGGCACACACGCAGCCCGACGCTCCTGCGCAGGCGTCACCGGAGACTCCTCACCAGCAAGCCTCTGCGGCCTGAACCAGCGAAACCACGAGCCCCGACTCGTCGCGGTCCGAGCAAGCCTCCCGCGACCGGCCGGCCCCGAGCCCCGTACGGCATCCCGTCTCCCCGGCGAGTACCGTGCGGGGCTTCGACCTCTCCAGCACCTCTCCGCCAGTGGTCTGCCGCTCGTCCGGGACCGGCGCCCCAGCGCCGCAGCCCGGACGAACGGCAGACCACTGAGGCAGATTCCAAAGCGGCACAGAGGACATACGGCGGCGGTCCACACTGAGCATCAGCTTGGGAAGCGCGAGGCTCCTGGCCCCGGTTGCCTTGCTGACCTGCGGCCAAGGGCGCTGGCGCCCCTGGTCGGCCGCCAATTGATTCCCCGATATTCCCCGCGCAACCTGGCATGACCTCTTCGTCCCGAACTCTCGGCCGGATGGTCAGTCGGGTCCTGTGGGCTGGTTAATCGGCCGTCGGTGCTTGCTGAGAGTCAGCGTCAGTCATCGAGGTTGCTGTACTTCCGTGCTCTACAGCTCGGCGCGCGTGAGCGAGGTTGTTGCGGATGGCCAGCGTGTCGGGGTGCATGTCGCCTAGAAACTGTTGCCTCTGGGCGAGGGCCGTCTCCAACAGTGGAATGGCCCGTGCTGGAGCCCCGGATTCCAGGTAAGCATCCGCTAGGTTGCTGCGGCTGGTCACGGTAGTGGGGTGGGTGTCGCCGAGGATCTGTTCGGCCTGGGCGAGGACGTTTTCAAGCAGCTCGATGGCCCGCTCTACGTCTCCTGCTATGAGGTAGGCACTTGCGAGGTTGTTGCGAGCGGCCAGGCAGTGGGGGTGGATGTCGCCGAGGATCTGTTCGGCCTGGACGAGAACGGCGTTAAGCAGCTCGATGGCCCGCTCTGGGTCTCCTGCTTTGAAATAAGCGCTTGCGAGGTTGTTGCGACCGGTCATGGTGTCAGGGTGGGAAGTTCCCAGCACCCGTTCGCGCTGTTCAAGCACCACTTCGAAAAGCGGAATGGCCCGTTGCAGGTCTCCCGCTGACCAGTAGGCGCTTGCGAGGTTGTTGCGGCAGGTCAGAGTGTCAGGGTGGGTGTCGCCGAGGATTTCCTCGCGCTGGGCGAGGGTTGCCTCGTACAGCGGTATGGCCTGCTTCAGGTCCCCCGCCGCTCGGTAGGCGCTTGCGAGGTTGTTGCGGCTGGTCAGGGTGCTTGGGTGGGTGTCGCCGAGGATTTCCTCGCGCTGGGCGAGGGTTGCCTCGTACAGCGGTATGGCCCGATTCAAGTCCCCCGCCGACCAGTACGTGTAGGCCAGGTTGTTGCGGCTGGTCAGGGTGCTTGGGTGGGTGTCGCCGAGGATTTCCTCGTGCTGGGCGAGAGTCGCCTCGTACAGCGGTATGGCCCGTTGCAGGTCTCCCGCTGACTCGTAGGCGCTTGCGAGGTTGTTGCGGCTGGTCAGGGTGCTGGGGTGTGTATCGCCGAGGACTTGCTCACGCTGGACGAGGGCGGCTGTACGCAGCCGGATGGTGTGGGCTTCACGTCCTTGGTAGTAGAGGTATTGCGCAGCGGCGTGGTAGGCATCGGCCGTCTCAGTTGATGCCGGACCGTGGGGCGGTGTGGACTCGGCGACGCTGATGACATGGGGCAGGAGCCGTTCCCACTCCAGGGTGTCTATCTCGTCGTAGGAGACGGCTCGCTGGATGATGTGTTCGGCGTCCTGGCGACCGGGTGGGTATCCGTCGGAGGCAGTCGGGCGGTGGCGCAGGACGGTCTGCACGAGCCGGTGGACATTGACGCTCTGTCGGTCGGCGCTGTGCGCGATCATGTTGTACGCGTGCAGAGCGCCCAGGGCCTCGCCGCGGGTTAGCGGGTCGGGACAGAGTGGCGCGAGCAGGGCGCGGGGGATGCCGTCGGGTGCCAGCCAGGCCATTGCGTTGAGGAGTGTGACGGCCTGTGGGTTGCGGCGTTCAACGGCGTTTAGGGTGTGGTCCCAGATACGGGTGATGGTGCGCTCGGGATCGATCCCTCCTGCCGGTCTGTCCATGACCTGCCGCAGCATGATGCGGTAGTCGGCCAGCGAGGTGCCGGTTTCGAAGAGGTAGGCGCCCGCTTGTTCTAACGCCAGTGGAAGGTAGCCGAGTTGCGCGGCCAGGGCCGCAGCCTCCTGACGCTGTTCCTGGGAGGGAGACTGCTCTGGCCCGAGAGCGAGGCCGCACAGCAGATGTGTGGCCGCATCGGCGTCGAGCAGCCCAAGGGGCATGGTGGGGGCGATGGCGTGCCATCCGGTCGCGGTGCGGCTGGTTGCCAGGTGATGCCCGTCCGGGAGCGTGCCGAGGTAGTGGCGCAGTTCAGCCGGGTCTTCGACGTTGTCGAACACGAGTAACCAGCCGGGATGCCATTGCAGCCACAGGATCGCCCACGCCGCCCGCTTCTGCACTCCCGTGGTAACAGCCCATTGCGGGCATAGCTGGGTGGCGAGGCTTGCGAGGCTGCTGACGATCTCCTCGGCGCTGGCGGCGTTAATCCACCACACCAGCGTGTACGTGCGCCGGTGCGTATGGGCGTAGTGCAAAGCGAGTGTGCTCTTGCCGATCCCTCCCAGCCCATGGATCGCCCGCGACCCGGACACTTGAGTGACCGCCGCCTCACCCTCGTCAGTTAGGAGCCGGCGCAACTCGGTAAGGTCGTGCTGTCGCCCGACGAAGACGCCGGATGCAGACCCGGGGAGATTGCCGGCCCCCGGCGGTGCGTCCACCTCCTTTGCCCAGCGAACCGCCTCGGCGGGCACCATCACCACCTGGGTGCCGTCTCCGGTGATCGCCACACCGACACTGCCATCCACCGCTATGGACCGCAGACCCGCGGCCTGCGGCCCGCTACTCCCGGGCACAAGGTTGTCCGTCATGGCCTGATCGTCGTGTTGTCGCCGGTGATGGCCGTTCCGATGGTCTTTGCGGCGATGGACCGCGCACCCGACGCCGTCACATTCACCGTCTCACCGGCCGAGGGCAGCAGCCGGGCAAGTTCGGCCAGCAATTCGGCATCCTCCCGCAACGCACGCTTGATCTGTTGACGCAGAGCGGCCGCTGCATCCGCATCGTCGGGCGCGTCTGCCGTGTCCTGGACCAAAGCTTCCAGCTCCGCCTGCCCCTGCTCGTCGCGGCGGCACCACACAGCTTGCAGAATCCGCCACCCCAGGTTCGCCGTGGCATCCACGGCCGCACTCTCCGCCCGGGTGAACACAGCCACCCCGTACGCGCCCACCGCGGCTGTCAGATACGGTCCCGCCTGCTCCACCAACTGCACGATGTCCACGCTCACTCGATCCCTCACGCATAAGGCTCCGAAGGAGACCAGCGTAGAAACGCCGTACGTCTTGTGAGGCCAAAACGTCCGAACTGCCCACAGAGGGTCTTCCGGGTTCAATCCCCGATGAGTACGGACAGCCACAGCATCAGGACCACCGCATTAGGAGTTCGAGCAGCGACGGATCGGGCTGCGGTGATGTCCAAGTACGGCGGTCCATGGCGGCGTAGAGCTGCTGGAGGCCCCTGTCGTTGATGTCAGACGTGGATGCTCAGCTGTCCATCAGGTCCGGACTCACTTCCCACCCCTCCCTAGAATTTCACCCAACCGGGCAAGGCATAGAACCAAAACAACGGTAATCAGAACGAATCCTGAGAACATCTGAATTGAAGTCATAAGCCTACACTTATCTGTGACTGCGGAGATGTCCCCAAATCCTGTTGTGGTGAATACGGTGAGCGTAAAATATAGGCTAGAGACTTTATCTAGGTGCTGATTCATGCAAGAATTAGCAGGACCATCTCCCACTGCCAGGTAAAGCTTGGCAAAACCTACGAGATAGAGGAAGATGATGTGAACGAGAAAGAAATATATCCTGGCTACATGTACGGCGATCTTGCGAGTCGGGAGCTCTCCGCCCAACCATCTCTTTGATACCCGAATTACGGATATGAACGAATAGGTCAGAAATGCTGTCCCAGTGAATAAATTGGAAGCATCGGTTTGCCCTAGCGGGAGAAAATAAATAGCCAGGCAAAGGCAAACTGCGAAAGTCGGACCTGTGATATATTCCGACTTCCAGCCAATGGGAATATATTCGCTTTTTTTGGATCTATTCCTGTCGTTTGGCGTCGGCCTATTGGCGCGACGGCTTCTCCCCATGACGCCCCCTTCCTGGTTTATGGACCTATCGATACCCTAGCCTCTTGTACTTGAAGCGTTGCGCACGGTAAAAGTGGCGCCTGGAGAGACCAGGCGGCGGCGTCTTAATGACCGACTCAGGCGCTGAGCCGAGGTCCGCTGGGGTGTGGGTGTTCGCTAGTCGGTGATCCGGTAGTGGACGGCTTGTTGGCCCGTCGCTTGCCCGAGTTGGCTGGCCATTTCGGCGACGTGCTCGTCGGCCACTTCGGAGGAGACTGCGTCCTCGACATGGACGTACCAGGTACCGAGCAGTTCCCACGACGCGCTGACGGTTGCCGTACTCGTGCGAAAAGTGAGCATCTCCGAGTCCCGCAGGATCTCGCATTCGAAAGATCTTGGCAGCAGGACGGCTGAGAGGTTGGTGCCAAGGGCTGGCCAGTCGCTGCCGTCTGCGGTGCTGATCGTGTACTCGGGCATGGAGGAATCGTGTCAGCTCGGTCGCAGTGCTAGCGGTCTGACGTTAAGCCAAGCCGCTGCGTTGGCTGTTCCGAGGCGGTGGAGGCCTGCGAGCGCGGCGACCTGGCTGAGGCCGGGGAGTCCGCTGGCCTTCTGCTGGCAATCAGAGCTCGACGTTCGCCTCCTGCTTCCCAAAGTCGTGAAGGGCGCCAGCGGTCCGACTCGGCAGGGTTCCTTAAACCTGATGCGTTCATCATCGGAGCGGGATCGCCGCCGCCTCGTCCACACGATTTCCAACCGTGGTGGTGTCACGGGGGCTTCGTGCAGGGCCGTTCACCTGGGTTCACGGGCGGCTGACGGCCGGATGGGTTCAGCCGTCTGGTCCTGCCTGAACGTTGGCGAACGGCGCTGAATGAGACGGAAACTGAGACGGGGCTGCCCCGGATTTCATGTCTCTTGGATCACTGCCCGGGCGGCCTGCGTGAAGTCTCGGAGATGAGAGTGGACGACGCTCAGTGTCTCGTTGAACAGTCATCATGCACTCGTTGACTGATCTGTGGAGCTTGCGGGCGGCGACTTCTGCCGACGCCGGCCCATCAATCTGGACCGAGGCGAGTCTGCGACGCGCGGAGATCACGTGCGGGATGACCTCTTCTCCTAGCCAGTTGTAGAGGTCCGGGACATCTGGTGTTGCGGCGGTTAGGCCTCGGCCTACCGATTCCAGTCCATCTAAAGCACCTTGAGTGGCATCAAGGAAGTTGCCGTACGCGGCATGCTGCTTCTCTCGCAACCACCTGTCTCGCTCGGCCTGGACCGGCACATGTTGCTGCCAACGAAGTGACCACCAGGTCAACACCCCTGCGCAGCTAGTGGCGGTGGCTCCTACTAGAGCTCCAAGCATGGCTGCCCAACCCGGATCCATGACTCAGATGCTTCCCAACTCGGAGGGCCGGGACACAGCGCACCTCAGCTTGGGAAGCTGCGGTCATTTGGCGCCGCTTCGGCCCCTGACCTGGGCGAACGGCCGTGTGGAAGTCCAGTTGGGCTGGGCTCCCTTCCCGTGATTGCCCGCTATTCCCCGCTCAATCTGGTGCGGTTTGATGCGAGTCCAGCAGCACGGGAGATGATCACGCTCCGCGATGCTCATTGTCGATTCGCCATCTGCTGGCACGAGCGGCGGCTGACGCCAACCTGTGGGCGGCCTCGATTAGGTCGCCCCGCCCGACCTCTTCCATTTCGTGGAAGACACCCATTTCCAACTGCTCTGCCGCGTCGTCGACCGCGGCACGGGCTGCAAGCAGCGCTTCCTCCGGGGGAAGCAGGTCCTCGGCTTCCCGAAGAGCCTCGAAGCCTTGCTGAGCAGCCAAGACGAAGCCCTGGATGTCAAACGTGATCGCTGCTCCCCTTCGCCCCAGATCCGACGCCTGGTCCTCGTAGCGAGCGAGAGTGAACTGCAAGCGGGCCTGCAGGGCCTTGACCTCCTCATACCTGCCTGTCTTGGCATGGAGATCTCGAAAGTCCTTGCACATCCCGATGTCGGCTGTGAGGTCGTGGGGTACGTCGTTGGTCACAACTGCACGGTACGGCGTGATGTACCGGAGTCACACAGGTATCGGTTTCGTCCCTGCTGTGCAGACAACGGCTCCGGAGGGCCCTGCGGTCCTACGAAGCATTGCTGGTCAGGGTGCGCGTCCTTGACTGGCTGACCAGCTTGTCGACGGATGGTCCATGGTGCCCGCCGGGCAGCTCTACCCTGAGGGAACTTGCAAGCTGAGCGCGCCCGGCAGTGCCCCGCCGCAGTGCTGAATGCACCCCGTGATCATTCAGCGGATAGTAGACGCTAAACCCCGAGCTTTGCGGGAGCTCTATTGCGTTGTTCTGTCGAGAATTCGTCCCGCCAATCTGGCGGGACAATGAGTGGTTGGTCTTCTGTCTCGGGAGAAACCTGCACTGGGATGGCTGAAATTTGAGAAAGCCCGGGTGCCGAGATCTCGGAAAGAGCTTCTTCAAGTCGCTCATCCACGTCAATCAACTCTGAGAGAGTTGAACGTAGCTGCGAGATTCCCCTCTGCATGAAGTCATCCATTGCACGCGTGTAGCTCTTCGACTCAGGCATATCAGCCGATTCCTTCCGTGTGAAGAATTTTGGCCAGGTTGGCGCGTGCTCGATGTAGGTTCTGGCGCACGTTCGTCGGTGACATCCCCATGGCTTCGGCGGTTTCGGCCGGCGAGCAACCGTCGTACGCAAATGCCATGACAGCCTGCTGCAAGGGCGGGAGCCTTCGCAGAAATTGAACGACTTTCGATTGTTCCACCAGTTCGTCGCTAGAGTCGGGGTGGACGGTGTCTGGGATACTCTCACTCAACTCATGCAGTCGATCCTTTCCAAGAATTTTGGTCCACAATCGGAAAGATACGCGTCGAACCCATGCGATGGGCTGTTCCACGGAGTGCCAAACTCTGGCAAGTTCGATAAAGGCCATCTGTACGGCGTCCTCCGCGTCGACTCGGCGCGCTCCAGCAGTGATCAGGAATCCGACTAGGCGATGCAGGGAATCCTTGAAGACAGCTGCGAATTCCTCCTCAAATCTCCTGGTCGAGATCGAGTATTCCTTCATTGCTGTTTCGAGGAGACGACGCCACGAAGTGACTGTGGGGCGACGGTCCAAGAGAGCCCTACGTTCGCCCTCGGTATAGCCACCCCAGACGCCGAACTCGACGCGGTTGTCTAGCGCGTCAGCCAGGCACTCTGTTCGAACTTGGCATCCCCGGCACACGGCTTTCGCGCGAAGCTGTGCCGGGCCCTGCAAGAACAGCCCGTCAGGGTCAGCAGTTCGGCACGCAGCCAGTGACGACCAGTCCTCTACCCACATGCCGTATCCCCCTTTGACCGCTGATCAAAGTGGCCCACCTCGATCACAGTTGTGCCGCTAGCTTCACGCACCCGGCTTCCAGGCGGTAGGGCACGCACGATGTCTCGACGCACAGCCCCCCGGTGCCGTTCCACCTGGACGTGCGCACGCTCGCGCACCCACGTGCGAGCAAGCACCAGAACGTGTGCAACAACGACGACGATGGCTGCGATCCCGGTCTCCGACAACATCCCGCTCCCCTTTCAGTAGCGCTGTTGTGGGGTAGTGGGCAGCGGAGCCCCTGAGCGTGACGTCTGGGGAGCACATTTTTTTGGGGAGGAGGCAGGTAACGTTTAGATGCCTGCCTGAATGCCCGATATGGCCTGATGCTCCCTTCCGTGCAGCGCGCGGTGGTAGCGCAGGTGGCGCCTTCGCTGATCGGGTTGATTGGAAGCTGCCGGAACTCGCCCCCTGTGACTGCCGTCTGGAGTGCGCCTGGCTGCAATCCCACCGGCCTCCACCAGTCGGTGCCGTCGACCAGGGCAAGCCACGACGGCCAGCACATGATGTGGTGTCTGAGCCTTGAGCTTGGGAAGCTTGGGTTTTACAGGACCGATTACTGCACTGACCTGCGGTGGAAGGGCATTCCAGCCTCGGCGGATCTGTGGCCGGGTCCCCGCTGTTCCCCGTGAGCCTCCGCTGCATCTGGCACGCGACTGGCACGACTCTCGGCCCTTCGTCTCGAAGCCCCAGGGGCTGGGCTTGTTGGGCCTCAACCCGCTGTGCCTACCTAGCCTGCCGAGTCAACAGGCGGTGTCTCCGCGGCTGGTGGCAGCTGGCGGCTGTTCTCCACGGCCTGGCCGAAGCTTTTGCAGAACTCGGTGAAGTTCCACTCGGCGCCGGGAGCCGGCGCAAACGAAGCGAACGATCCGACGCGCTCGCCGCTCACTGCTACGTCCCAGGCGCCTTGCTCGCCGATGCGTGCACTCGGACACTCCCGAAGCTCCTGGGCGAACATGGGTCGGGTCCGCCTCCCCTGCCCCAGCCATGCGCCTCAGTAGATGGTCCGGTCGGTGAGGAAGAGGACGCCATCCTGAGGGCCGGCCCAGAGGTTCCGCGCGGGCAAGCTGGCAATCTTCCGTTCCCCGGTCTCAAGCACGGGCTCAATGCTCTGCCAGTACTCCGCCTGAATTTTGTCGTAACGCCGCTGTGCCCACCGTCTCAACATGACAAAACCCCCTACCTCAAGTGCGCCCAGTATGGAGTGCTTTGCAGCGTCCGGCCCTGGGTTCTGACGACAAGCAGCCTGATCCACTCCGACGGAAGAAACACCCCATCATGCAGGGCGGCTACCCCCTGGGGGAACCCGATTCGAGCGGCGCCTCTGACTCTACTGGTGGCTGCAGGAGGTCTGGCGTGGTCGGTCGCCACTGGTCGACCTCGGGCACCCTCGCGCGGCCCAGGGACGGCCCAGAGTTGATCACCAGGAATCGGCCGTTGGTCGACGGAGGCAACCAAACGGGTCGCATGGACCTGAGCCCGACGACAGCCAGCCACGACGGCGGGTGCGTCGACCGGCCAGGCGCGCGTATGTCTCGCTGCACCCCCACCGACCGCAACCACGCTGTTCGGTTCTTGGTGGCAACCAGTGAGACCGCTACAGCAGCCACGGTGAGGGCAGACAGCGGCCAATGCTGATATCTCTGCTCCTTTTGGCTCAACGTTCTGCCCTCTTAACAGGCGAGCTAGGCAGGAAAGACAGATGCTGTTGAGTAGATGACCGTCAAAGGAGGGCTGGAATGAGCAACGGTGGTTCCGAGAGCAACGGCCAAGGGTTCACCCCAGACAGGCTTCGCGGGCAAATGGCGGTGGACGCCCAAGGTGAGCCAATTGGAGAAATCCTCGACATTTACAGAGAGCCAACACATTTCGTTGCGTTGCTGGCGAAGATTCGGCTGCCTGATAGATCGGTGTACGCAATCCCTGTCGCAACCGCTACACCTTTGGATCACGGACATGGGGGAATCAAGGTGGATGTAGACAGGGATGCACTCAGCGGGTCCCCCACCCTGAAGCACGGTGACAGTGTCTCCGTTTCGCCGGTACGTGTGGAGCAGATCTATCTGCATCATGGCGTTACGTTGACATTCCCGAAAAAACCAAAGGCTGTGCGTGCGACGAACCGTAGTGATGTGCGTGCAGCGGGCTCCCGAAGAAAGGACTACGTCACCTTTCCCGAGGAGCACCTTGAAGCGCTCGTTACCGGGAAAGCAAGGCCCCACATGGTGTAGGGGGAATGAGAATCACCATGGGCGACCCTTCCCTTGAACGTGCCTACACTGCCCTCGCGAATCAATTGAAGGCGCAGACTGAGGTACTAGCAAGTGTGCGGAATCGAGCGACGACGATATTTTCTATCGCATCCCTCGTCGCAACACTATCGACAGGCATCGGATTTGTTAATCCCGGTAGGCGGGTCTCACTTCCGGCCTGGTCCCCGTGGGTCCTTCTCGGAATTCTGGCCGTGATAGGTATTACCTCGATGGCTGTACTGTGGCCCGTGAACCAATGGTGGTACGGCCCCTCGGCGGATTACATCATGGCCCGCTACCAGGCCGGTAGAAGTGAGAATAGAATCCTGACCGAATCGATCGGTGACCTATGCGGCAAAGCTAACGCCAATAATGCGGTCATCGATCGAAGGTCACGCTATTTGCGGACAGGGGCCGTGATGTTGTTTTTTGAGATGGCAACCTTGGTGATAGCTGCTGCAACCGGCCGTTGATTCATTCTTAATCGATCGCCAGGGAGGTAAGCAAGATTACTACCTGAATGAGGTTCAAGGCTATTGATACATAGAGAAGACTACGTCGGAAATCGAGCATCCGCTTGTTGGCCTGATTGTAACTCGCCCACATTTCACTCGCTATGAATGTGAGTATGTCGCTTTCGTTGGCACCCAAGCGTTGACGCTCCATGACTTGACTGGAGGTAGGCCCCTCCCGCCAGTCGCGCGACGGAGCAAGTGCAATTAGCGTTGACAAGCCGACCCCAATCGAAAGACCCATCAGCGTCCAGACCGCCCACCCCGGCAATGCGGCTGTAGCATTATCGGTTCCGGCTGGAATCCTAAGTCGGCCTACGATTGCTGCGATTGCAGTGATGAGCGTTGTGATCCACAAGGTGCCCAAGATCCGATTTCTTATGGCTTTGAGCTCCACGACTTGAGCGTCGAGCTCTCTCGTTGCAAGCTCGTATGCCACCTTGATGCGCGGATCAGGCATATCGCTTTCCCTTCGCCGTGGCTGAAAGGAGGGTTCACGCTGCAGCGCGACCGGAACGTACCAACACCCATGCTGCTCTGGCCGACAGTCTTTAGCATGTCGATCAAGAGTGGTGGTGGAAGTCTGCTGCCGTTGCCGCTATGACGTTGAGCTCGCTGATCAGGGGAGTGCGGCACGGGCGCCGGCCGGACTGGAGAGGGGCGGAGACAGGAGCGCAGGCCTGGCCGGGGGCCGGGCCGCGCGCGGTGAGCGGAGCGAGCCGTCTTGATGACGTGGAGAAAGTCTGAGCCAACTGACGTTCGTCTACAGCCTGAAAGACAGTTCCAGATCGTCTCCTGGGAGGTGGAACTCCTCCAGGGCCAGCGGCTTGTCTCCCTCCGCGAGCGTCACGCGGATGACGTGCAGGAGCGGGACGCCTTCGGGCAGGCGGAGGGCTTGGGCCTGGTCCGGCAGGGGCATGCGCGTGCGGACGTACTCCGTGAAGTGGAGTTCGTGGCCCAGCGTGGCGAGCGCGACGTAGAGCTCCGGTGCCGGCGGCGGTGCCTCCTCCTCGTACTTCGTGTCGACGAGAACAGAGAACGGCACGTACGTGCGGTGGAGTTGGCGGAGGCGGCCATGGTCGGCGGTCTGCAACGCGTCGTACGTGAACATCGGCTCGCCTGGCGGGATGCGGAGGAGGTCCGCCAACGCCAAGGGGGCGTCTGTGCGAGTGGCTACCGGTGGCTCGGCGTTCGTCCACTGGATGCCGTCTGCCTCCACGTACCGGCCGTCGGGCGCCAGGCGTACGCCGCGCGGGCGCGTGAGGCTGGGGCGGCCCTGGGGTGAGCGGGCGAAGGTACCTCTACCCATGATCGCCTCGACCAGGCCGGATGCTCGCAGCTCCGTGAGGCCCTGACGGACTGTGGGGCGCGTCACGCCGAACTGCTTTGCCAACGCCTCCTCGGAGGGGAGGGGTTGGCCGGCGGGGAAGGTGCCGTTCAGGATGCCTTCGCGCAGGTAGTCGGCGATCTGCCGATACTTCGGCTGCGTGTTCTTCGGCGGCATGCATGCCCTCCACGGCCGTGATCAATACGTTCGGCGTTCCACGCGTGGAACGGACCTTCCACGCGTGGAACACCATCCCTCATCACAAGACGGTTGACAACCCGTACTACGGGTCGCACTCTGGACTCCATCGACCCGTAGTACGGGTGGTCTAGCAACCCGAAGGATCAGCCTTCGGGTGCCAGAGATGAGGAGTTCAGATCAGTGGCAAGCCTTCCGATCGACACCGCGAAGTTCACGGGGATCATCTGCGCCGTACCCCCGGCTCCGCGGGTTGCGAATCGTGAGACCGGTCAGCTTCGCGTTGACCGTGAGACCGGCAAGACCGTGTATCAGGTCGGTCTTTGCCTGATGGCCGACGCGTCGGCGGACGTGGTGAACGTGAGCGTCGCCGGTGAGCCGGCCGGTGTGCAGCTCGGCATGCCCGTGGCCGTACGGGACTTGGTCGCCACGCCCTGGGAGAACGACGGGCGGCACGGGGTCGCATTCCGTGCTGCGGAGATCCGGCCCCTGAGCGCTCCGGCGGGGAAGGGGGCCGGGCAGTGATGACTCTGGCCTCCTCCACCTCCTCGGCCGGGACGGTCTGGCCGAGTTGGGTTCTGGTGGTGGCCGCAGTGCTGGTGTCGGGCCTGCTTCTCGCAGGCCCGGCCCTGCGCCGCCGCTACCCCCTGGCCTGGTGGCTGTTACTCGGCTTCCCGGTCGTGGTTGTCCGGGTGATGCGCACCTGGCGGCCGTTGATGGCCGGGTGCGGACTCGCCGTAAGCCGTCGGCCCGCGCTGACTGTGGTGTCCGGGCTCGTCGGCAACGGAGCGCCGCCACCTCAGCCGCGCGTGCCGCGGCACGGGTTCATACGCCCGACCGGCGGTGGATTCTGGCTGCTGGTGCGGCTGTTACCGGGGCAGGTGCCCGAGGACTTCGTCAAGGCGGCGCCTGCCATGGCGGAGGACTGGCAGGTCCATGGGGTACGAGTGACCTCCTGGAGGCCGGGAGTCGTACGGATCGCCGCTTCGGTCGCCGATCCACTGGCCGCTCCGCGGCTGCCGAAACAGCGCGGGCCCGGTCACCTGCTCCGGGTCGCTGTGGGTGTGCTGGAGACCGGTGCCGCTTGGGTGATCGACCTGCGCCGGGTGCCGCACTGGCTCATCGTCGGCGCGACCCGGTCCGGTAAATCGACGTTGATCAACGCCCTCGTAGCGGGCCTGGCTCCGCAACCGGTCGCGCTGGTCGGCATCGACTGCAAGGGCGGCATGGAACTGTCGCTGTACGAACCCCGGTTGTCCGCGTTGGCGACCAACCGCGAGCAGGCGGTTCGGCTCCTGGCGGCGCTTGTCGACCTGACGCTCGACCGCATGACCGTCTGTCGGGCGGCCCGAGTACGCAACATCTGGGGCCTGTCGGAGAAGGAACGTCCGGTCCCCGTCGTCGTGATCGTCGACGAGATCGCGGAACTCTTCCTCATCGCGAGCCGCAACGAGAAGGACGAAGCACATGCGGCCGGTACGGCGTTGATCCGGCTCGCCCAACTCGGCGCGGCACTCGGGGTGTTCTTGGTCGTGGCCGGCCAGCGGGTGGGTTCCGACCTGGGGCCGGGTGTCACGGCACTGCGGGCCCAACTCGGCGGACGCGTGTGCCACAGGGTCGCCGATCCCGGTACGGCGGAAATGGCGCTCGGAGATCTCAATCCCGACGCCCTCAAGGCCGCCCAGGCCATCACCCCGGAACAAGCCGGTACGGCCGTGCTGGCCTCCGGCGATGGCTGGGAGCGAGCCCGTTCCCACCTGATCACCGAGGCGGATGCCGAAGCCATCGCGGCCGAGTACGCCTCCCTCGCCCCGGTCCTGCCCGAGCTGCTCATCGAGGCCAAGTGAAGGGGGACTGCCGTGCTGGTGTCCATGTCGGCCGTGCTGCTGCTCGGCCTGTTCATCTGGTTCCTGCTGCGTATCCGCTATCTGCGCTGGGCGGACACGATCCTCTGCGGAACCTTCGGCTTCCTGATGGCCAAGACCGTGGCTGCGCCGGTCGTTCAGGCGGTCCTCGTCGCGGTCAGCGGCTTTCTCGGCCAACTCCGCTTCTGAAGCGACGGCACTCCGTGTTCGAGCACAGAGAGGTGGGTGAGTCATGCCCACGTACGAAATCCGCTCCGGTGATCGCGATACCGCCCGAGGAGCGCCAGCGATCGCCCGTACGGCGGGCTCCCGACGGGGCGCGAAGTCGCCAAACCCGACCCCGTCAGGAACCCACTCCATCCGCCACGTGAGCAGTGAAAGGAGTACTCACACTTTGTCCACCGCGCATCGTTCGCGCAAATCCCCTCTGCCGGAGTGCGAACTGAGGGCTGCCGACTCCGAAGTGTCGACCTGTGCAGGACGGGAGCAGATCGTCCTCGTCAAGCTCGACGGCTTCGAGCGTCATCTGTGCCCGGCACACGCCGCCGCACTCTGGCTCACGGACCCGACACTCCGGTTCAGCGCCAAGACCCGCACCGAAGCAATCGCTGCCGTGATGGGGCAGGCATTCGGAGGCGGTGGTCGGCAATGACCGCACCCCTGCCGAACAGCGTTGCTGCCCTGCTCACCAGGGCAACGGAGCCAGAGTTCGCGGCCTGGCGGCGCAAGATCGTCAGCCTCGCCGGCTGCACCAACCCGATCCACCTGGTCGGCGAGGCAACCGTCGTCGACACGACGACGGGCGAGGCCCTGTTCTCGTACGCGTCGGACGTCTACGGCGGTCGACTCCTGACCGCGTGCGGCAACCGTCGCGCGACGGTCTGCCCGGCCTGCTCCCGCCTCTACCGAGCCGACACCTATCAACTGATCCGAGCCGGGCTGGTCGGGGGCAAGAACGTCACGGAGTCGGTGAGCGGGCACCCTCGCGTGTTCGCCACCCTCACCGCTCCGGGCTTCGGCCCTGTCCACACCCGCCGTGAGCGTGCGGGGCGTGTACGGGCTTGCCGTCCCCGCAGGTTGGGGGAGTGCTGCCCGCATGGTTCGCCCATCGGATGCCATGAGCGACACGCAGAGGGTGAACTCCGCCTCGGCGAGCCGCTGTGTCCGCGCTGCTACGACTACGCCGGGGCCGTCCTCTGGCAGGCGTACGCCGGTCAGCTGTGGCACCGGTTCGCGCTGGAGCTGCGCCGCGAGGTCGCCCGACGGGCCGGGTTGTCCCGTACCGAATTCGGCGACGTGGCCCGGCTGTCGTACGCCAAGGTGGCCGAGTACCAGCGGCGGGGCCTGGTCCACTTCCATGCCGTGATCCGTGTCGACGGACCGGACGGACCGGCCTGGGCTCCGCCCGGTTGGGCGACGACGGCTCTCCTGACGGATGCGGTACGAGACGTCGTCGGCCGCGTACGGCTCGTCGCTCCTGGCGCGGATGTCGTCGGCGCCCGCGTGCTGCGCTTCGGCGATCAGGTCGACGTGCGGCCCATCGCGGCGTTCGGAGCGGGGGAGCGACTGACTTCCGCGGCAGTCGCGGGCTACATCGCGAAGTACGCCACCAAGGGTGCCGAGTCCGCCGGTGCAGTCGACGGCCGGATTCACCAGGCGCGGGAACTGGTCATGCTGCCGGTACGGGCCCACGTCCTCCGCATGATCAGTACGTGCTGGTGGCTCGGCGGCCTGCCTCCCTTCGAACCTCTCGGCCTGCGCCGTTGGGCCCACATGCTCGGCTACGGCGGTCACTTCTCCACCAAGTCACGGCTCTACTCGACGACTCTGACCGCACTCCGTGAGGCGCGTGCAGAGCACCGTGCGGAGGAGCAGCGGACCGCTCTCGGTATCAGTGGGCGGTCAACCGTCACGGTCGGCCAGTGGCGCTATGCAGGGCGCGGTTACTCGCCGGAGGCGGCACTCCTGGCGGCCTCCGTGCGGGAGGGCGGTGGTCCTCATGGCGCGTGAGAGGGCCGCCGAACTGCTCACCGTGCGGCAGGTGCTTGATGAGCTGGGCGGGATCTCCCGGCGCACCTTCTACCGCTGGCGGGAACTGCGCATCGCGCCGGCCTGCATCCGGTTGCCCAACGGGGAGTTGAGGGTTCGTCGCGACGTACTCAACGACTGGTTGGCCGAGCGTGCGGAGGGGGCCGCGTCGTGAAGTCGTACAAGGTCGTCATCTGGAAGCTGAGCATCAACCGCTCCGTGAAGAAACCGACCTACCTCGTCCGCTGGTCCGTGGACGGCGAGCCGTTCCACGAGTCGCACAAGACGAAAGCGCTCGCGGACCGCTTCCGGGCCAAGCTCCTCCGCGCCGCTGACAAGGGTGAACCGTTCGACACCGTCACCGGTCTGCCCGACTCGCTTCGCGGAGGGAAGGCGGCGCTGTCGTTCCTCGACCTGGCGCGGAAATACGTGGATGCGCGTTGGGCGGAGGCGTCAGCTAAGCAACGGGACAGCATGACCGATGCCCTGGCGACGGTCGTTCCCCTCCTCGTCAAGCCGGGGAGGGGGCGGCCTGCTCCCGAGGTGCTGCGGCGGGCGCTGCGCTCGTACGTCCTGCCGATTCCCCGTCGGGAGCGGGAACGGCCCGAGGAGATCGCGGCGGCCGTGCGGTGGATCGAAAAGGCGTCGCTCCCCGTGGGGGAACTGCAAGAGATCACCCGAGTGCATGAACTGATCGACGGGTTGGGGAAGAAGCTGGACGGCAAGCCTGCGGCGACCCAAACGTACCGTCGGCGCAGGGCGGTGGTCTTCAACGCACTTGAATACGCGGTGGAGTTGGAGCACCTGCCGTCCAACCCGCTGAGCCGGGTGCGCCGCAAGCGTGGCAAGCGAGCGGTGCAGGAGGTCGACCGCCGGGTGGTGGTCAATCCTCGGCAGGCTCGGGAACTGCTGACCGCGCTCACGTACGTGGGCGGCTACGACCGTGCGAGCGGCCGGCGGCTGCGGGCGTTCTTCGGGTGTCTGTACTACGCGGCCATGCGGCCGGGGGAGGCGCTCGGCCTTCGCCGCTCCGACTGCACGCTTCCGGCGTCCGGCTGGGGTCGTATCGAGCTGATGGAGACTCGTCCCACGGCGGGGAAGGCGTGGACGGACTCCGGGGAGGCGCACGACCGGCGAGGCCTGAAGCAACGGGCCCGCGGCGAAGTGCGCATCGTGCCGATACCGCCTCCGCTGGTGCGGCTGCTGCGCGAGCACTTGAAGGAGTTCGGTACGGCGAAGGACGGCCGGCTGTTCTCCAGCGAGCGGGGCAACGTCATCGCGGCCTCGTCCTACTCGCGGGCGTGGAAGCAGGCCCGGGAACTGGCGCTCCTCCCGCACCAGGTGTCTTCGGTACTGGCCTTCCGCCCGTACGACCTCCGTCATGCGGGCGTCTCCCAGTGGCTCAACTCCGGTGTGCCCGCCCCGGAAGTGGCGGCCCGTGCCGGTCACTCGGTCGACGTCCTGCTGAAGATCTACGCGAAATGTATCGACGGCCAGGAGCAGGAGATGAACGACCGGATCTTGAAGGGTCTGGGGGAGGAGGGAGACAGCGATTCCTAATGCCGTTCGTCAAGCCACAGGGCACGCGCGAAGTAGCGGGCCGGGGATTGTCAGAGGTGCCCGGTACGGTGCGTCCATCAGACTGGGGAGGGCTCATGGCGACCAAGTGGAGCTTGACGATCGACTGCGCGTACCCGGCCAAGCTGGCCAAGTTCTGGGCGCTGGCATTGGGCTATGCGGAGAAGCCCGCGCCCGCAGGGTTCGGGAGCTGGGAGGAGTGGTTGGCGCACCATGGCGTTCCGGAGGACGAGTGGGATGACGGGGCGTATCTCTTGGATCCGGACGGCGTAGGCCCCACCTTGTCCTTCTTGAAGGTGCCAGAGCCGAAGTTGATGAAGAACCGGTTGCACCTTGACGTGCAAGTAGGTGGAGGCCGTGAAACACCGTGGGAGATCCGCTGGCCGCGTGTGGTCGAGGCGGTCGAGCGGTTGACCATGGTGGGTGCGACTGTGGTCCGCGAGGACGAGCTGCAGGGCAGGCCGGATCACGTGGTGATGGCAGACCCTGAAGGTAACGAGTTCTGCCTGGTCTGACTGAGCGCGCCAGATCGACCGTCCGACGCGGAACGTATCGCGTCGGTTCCTACGCGGCAGCCCTTGCCGGCGGAGCTGGCTCGTAGCACCGGCCGTCCCGTAGGAGGGCCCAGAGGACGTTGACGCGGCGGCGGGCGAGGGTGAGGACGGCCTGAGTGTGGCGCTTGCCCTCAGCTCGTTTGCGGTCGTAGAACCTGCGCGACTCCTCGCACTTGCGGATGCTGAACAACGCCGAGGTGTAGAAGACGCGTTGGAGGCGGCGGCTGTATCGCTGCGGGCGCTTCAGATTCCCGCTGATCTTCCCGGAGTCACGGGGCACCGGAGCGACGCCGCCGAAGCCGGCGAGGCGGTCGGCGGTGCCGAAGACCGCCATGTCGCCACCGGTGGCGGCGAGGAACTCGGCGCCGAGGATGACACCTAGGCCGGGCATGCTGGTGATCACGTCGAAGTCGCGGTGCTCACGAAACCGGGCCTCGATCGCCTTGTCGAGCTCGGCGACCTGCTGGTTGAGGCCCAGCACCTCCTTCGCCAGCGTGTGCACCAGCTCGGCGGCTAGCGTCTCCCCGGGCAGGCTGGTGTGCTGCCGTTCGGCAGCCTGGACCGCTGTCTCAGCGAGCCGGTCCGAGTGGACAACGTGGCGGTTTCGCAGCCAGGTCTCCAGCCGGTTGGCACCAATCCGGCGGATGGCGGCGGGGGTTCGGTAGCCCGTCAGCAAGGTCAGCGGGCCTGCCTTGGTCAGATCCAGTGCCCGTTCCAGGCCGGGAAAGACCCCCGTGAGCTGGGCCCGGAGGCGGTTGATGGTGCGGGTACGGTCGGCGACCAGATCCATGCGACGGCCGGTGAGGATCTTCAGGTCGGTGACGGTGTCGTCGCCGGTGCGTAAGGGGTGCAGGTCGCGGCGGACGCGGACTTGGTCGGCGATGACCGCGGCGTCATTGGCATCGGTCTTGCCTTCGCCGCGGTAGCTCTCGGAAGCGCGGTGAATGGCCCGGCCGGAGATGTAGTGCACCGTCTGGTCGTGGTTGAGGAGGATCGCGATGGCGAGGGCGGCGCCCCCGTCGGCCAGGTCGATGCCCCAGGTCACCTCGTCACCCAAGGCCAGGACGGCGGCGAGGAGTTCGAGGAACTCGGGCTCGTCGTTGGCGACGCGTCGTGACAGCAGCCGGTGGCCGCTCTCGTCGATCGCGACGCAGTGGGGGTGGGTCATGCCTGCGTCGATGCCGGCCCAGATTGCGGCCATGGGGTGCCTCCGTGCGGTGTGCGGCTGGTTCCTCCCACGGACGACCTCGCTGTCGATTCCCTACGGAGCGATCATTCGCAATTCCTAATTGGCAGCCGAGTCGTCGTGGGGTGCCGGGCGGCCAATCGCTGCAAGCCACAAGCGGCAGAAGGTTGAAAGCCACACCCGGCGCCCCTGGGTGGATGAACCATACGAAGGGCTCACCGCCTCCCGCAGGACAACGTAGGGAAGACTGACTGATGGAGCCCACACGCCCCTCACGCGAGCCCCGGAGAGATCCGGGGCTTTCGCCGTGTCGGAGGTGTGTCGGAAAGCTACGCTCAAGCGGACGAGAAACGGCCGCTGACCTGCCGGAAGGCCCGCCAAGATCATTACGTCGTCATTACGTGATCACTGGCAAACGGCTGCTTTCGGCGGCATCTGGCTGCACATACGCGAAGACCCCACCCTCAGCGTTTCCGCTGGTGACGGGGTCTTTGGGCACCTCATACAAGGTGCCCCCGGCAGGATTCGAACCTGCGCACACGGCTCCGGAGGGCCTTTCGGTCCCAGGCGTATGCGCAGGTCACGGGCTTTTTGGCGGTGGGTTAACGATCACTCGTCCACGAATAGTCCACGGGGCCCTACTTGGCCTTTGGTGGATGCCTGTGGAGTCAACAAAGGGTACGACGTCCTGGCCTGGGAAAACGTTGATTGGTGATGTCGGGCCTGCTAGGCTCATCGACTTCTCTGCTTGCTCCTGGCGAGCCTAGCAGGCCCGACATGGCTGACTTTGCGAAGTTGCTGGTCAGGGTGCTGATGGTCCTCAAACCAGTTGTCACTAAAGCCGAGCGTGACTCTGGATCAGACTGGGCTGAGGCTGCGCTGAGCGTCTGTCTCGGTGTCTGGGGGCGTCTTCATCTCAACGTTGAGGATCAGCCCCAGAGCCTCAGCAAGTCGCTCCAGCGTTGGCAGCGTTGGCTCGGTACCGCCGTGCTCGAAGCGAGCAACGCTGGACTGGGTCATCCCTGCCTGTCGTCCGAGCTCTTCTTGAGACCATCCGAGCTCTTCGCGACGTTCCCGAACGGCCTCGGCAAGTCGAAAGCGCAGGCGAGTCAGCTCGTACGCTTCACGCACAGCAGGTTTGTTGAAGCGATCGCTGGACTTGAGGTCGTTCAAGGTGCGTCGTTTGGGGGCGCTCACGATTCCTCCTCGTCGTCTGCTGTGTGGCCTGCATCGATGCATGCTTGCATCGCTCGTTTGGCTCGTTCCACTTCGGCTTGCTCACGTCGGCGTGTCTTGCGGAACACGGTGAGCATGATGATGCGGCGCTCGCCCGTGATGAAGTACGTGATCCTTACTCGCTGGCCGCCGCAGTAGAACCGAAGTTCCCGCAGCTTCCCAGCTAGCTGGCTCGTGTATGGAAAGTCGAGTCCGATGCCTCGCTCTTCCAGTAGGTCCAGGTGGAAGAGTGCTTGCGCCCATTCATCGTCGGACAGGTCGTCGATCCATCGATCCACCTCGGGTTCTAACTCAACGGTACCCCATGCCATAGCATTCATGCTATAGGTCCTGGTCCTCGGGTGCACGATGTAGTAGTGATCAGCGCAGTCGGCGGAGCCTTAATCGCTGAGGCAAGCCCGCCGCGCGCATCTCATGGCACCAGTTTGGAAGATCACGTATGCGGACGGCTTATGCGCTGACAAGGCGTTGACCTGGAAGTTCTCCGGGCCCTCGCCGATGTCCCTCGTGGTTCCCCCTGACGCTGCTCTAGGATCGGGCACCCAGGTGCACATGCGGCGCTCCGCTCTCATAGACCGCCGATGCCCTCCCCGGAGCAGCGCGCCAGTAGTCGGCGTCCACATGGGCGCTGAGCTGGTTTGGCTGTGAACCGGCGCTCAGGTCTTCCGGAACAAGCACACGGCGAGGGTCCCGGAGCCATCCGTGGAACGACTCTGGCCTGCAGACACTAGGTGATCCAACCGCCAGTTGAGTTCCTCGACGGCATCGATAGCCTCGGCGAGGGTGGTTTTGCGTTCGGCCTCAGTATGAGCTTCGCTGAACTCGTAGACGAAGACCCTGCGTCCGTTGTCGCGAGCCTTGACCGCTGCCATGGTCACACCATCAGTAGTCTCGTCGATGTAGATCACGCCCATCCTGCACTCCCATGTTCACTGGCTCTGTTGTCTCGTGAGGGTCTACGCAAAAGTTTGCCGCTACACCGGAGATCTGGCAGCGCGACGGGCGGGCCAGTCAGGCGCTCGCTGTCGGCAAAGGGCCCCCGGTCTCTGAAGCCATAGGGCATCCTGGCCCGATCTGTAGTGGAGCGTCACGGGGGTGGAGGCTTGGAGCCCTACGTTGTTGCCTTACTCGCGGTCCTTGGGACTCTGCTGGGAGCTGTGGTCGGATACCTCCTTCAGCGGCGGCAGGCTAGGGAACAGAGAAGCTGGCAGACGTCCGACTTGGCCCGCCAGGAGACCTTGGCGCTGCTCCAATCCACGTCGGCCACCTTCGACCAGCGCGAGGCCCTGCTCTGGCAGGAACGACGGGCGCTTTACATCCGCTTCCTCACACAGATCGATGAATGGATCGAGCTTCTCCGGGATCTTCGCGACCGCGGGGGGATACCAAATGCGCCGGACATCCAGACGGCGGATGATGCCCGCCAGGCTTCACCGCTGGCCGCCGCTCACCTGGAAGCCTCTCGCGGCTTCGCCAGAGGCGATGTCGAGATGACTGTGCTTGCAGGTACGCCTGTTCTATCGGTGTTAGATGACTTGCGAGCCAAGATCTACAGGGCCGCACGAGAAGCATTGACCGGGGGCGACGAATTGGCCGAACTGACAGAACAGAGGGGGCGTCTGGTTCGGGCCATGCGCTTCGAGCTCACTACTTCCTTCGTAGGTGATCGACACAGGGGTCAGGAGACAACTAGGTCGGCGTAGCGACTTTGGGCGGGAGCTGCCATGGGGCGAGTGATCATGGCCCCGTAAGCTTCCGGCGAGTCGGGCAGTCTGTGGACCTGCCCGTTAAAGCACGACGTTGGGGCCATGATCTTCGAGGCTCGCCCCATGGTGGCTGCCTAAAGTCGTGGAGCCGACCGCCCCAGCCACAGCGAGTTTCCTACCTTCGCCCGCATGCACGTAGCGCGCCGCCTGGCGCGGCCAGCCGGGGCGAAGACAGAGGCAGGCCGCGCCGTCGGGCGGCGCGCGCCCGCGCCGTGCGCGGGCTCTTGATGAAGTAGGGAAACTCCCACCGCGCCATGATCCGGAGCGTCCGGCTTCGGGCTGTCGGCCACCCTCTCGACTCGGCTACGGTTCCATCCATGCCTTCTGTATTGGACACGCCCCAGGGTGCGGCCGAACTGGCTGCGTCCCTGCTGCCCCCGCTCGGGAACCGCTGGTTGCACACTCAGGCCGTGGCAGCCAGGGCGCGTGAGGTCTCCGCGGCTGTGTCCGAGGACGAGAGGGAGCTTCTTGTTGCCGCCGCTTGGCTGCATGACATCGGCTACGCCCCGGAGCTGAATGAGACAGGGTTCCATCCCCTCGACGGTGCCCGACACCTGGAGCGGCTCGGCGCGCCAACGCGACTCGTGCGACTCGTCGCCCATCACTCCGGCGCCGTCTATGAGGCGGAACAGCGAGGGCTGACAGCCGAGTTGGCTGTGTACGAGCGTGAAGACTCTCCGCTCTCGGACGCCCTCATCTGTGCCGACATGACGACCGGTCCGGCGGGACAGTCCTTCGCCTTCGATCAGCGAATGGATGAGATCTTGGTTCGCTACAAGCCAGGCAGTGAAGTTCACAACGCGATCAGTAAGGCCCGGCCCTACCTCGGGGTGGCCGTCGAGCGGACGCTTGCGCGTCTCGCTGACTAACCGATGTAGGGCTTCGCTCGGTTCTCCAGGCCGTGATCGATCCGCATCCGCATGGACGGATGGATGTTCAGCTCGTCCAGCTTGCTCGGGGCTACGAACGCCACTTCCTTGCTCTCGCTGCTCGTCCGTAGCTCCCCACCGACGATGCGCGCTGTGAAGCAGATCGAGAACTGTTGGCGCACTTCCCCGTCGTCGTACGCAATGACGTGCGCGGGGTTGGTGTAGAGCCCGACCAGGCCGGTCACCTCGACGTCGAACCCGGTCTCTTCCTTGGTCTCCCGTACGGCTGCGTCGGCGACTGACTCGCCAACGTCCACCCCGCCGCCGGGTAGTGCCCACAGATCGTTGTCCGTCTTGTGGATCAACAGCACATCCCCGGCCTCGTTGAGGGCAACCGCGGTCACTGAGGGGACGATGCTGTTCGCCTTTGGGGCGCTCGGGTCGTTGAAGTAGTCGATGCGGGCCATGCTTCCAGCGTCGCATGTCTCCCCGCCGGCCGATTCGGCCTCGGCTACGCAGATCGTCCCCGGTCCCATGCGTAGTCGAAGCTGCGCATGTAGTGCCGGAAGGTTCGAGCCCCCGGGATGTACCGGAAGTGCAGAACCGGGTTCTGCCCGGCTGGTGCTCCGAGGACATGCGGGTTCACCAACACGTCGTCGTCGAACCGGTAGATCGAGTTGTACAGGATCGTGTCGTGCAGCCGGATCTCAAGGCCTGACGTCTTGGCGACCGGATCGAGGTAGCTGCGGGTTATCCGGGCACGCGCGGCCAGGCCGTCACCGATGCCCTCCTCTTCGCCCCGCTGCCGCACCATCTCGGAGTCCGGGTCGCCTAGCAGGATGCGCACCTGAGTGCCTGCGTTGGCCTTCTCCGCCAGCAGCTCGGGCAAGTCGGGGTGACCGTCGAAGAGAAACAGGCCTGCATACACGAGGACGTCGATCTGGCTCGCGGCCTTCTCGAAAAGCGATGGCCACAGTGGGGCTGGAACGGCGCCCCGGTGTGGGTAGTAGGTGATGAGCTCGGACGTGCTTGCCGTCTCAGCTTGCTTCTCGACTGAAGGCCACAGGTAGATCTCGTCTGCTTCCAGGAAGCTCGCGGTCTTCCACCGGTGCCCTCGGTGCGGCGTCCGGTCGGTCGTGATCCAGCGCTCCACACTCTTCGGGTCGACTCCGACGTGCTGGGCAAGGGACTGGATGGTCTCGCCCTTTGCCGAAATCGCCGCGCGCAGACGCTCGTTCGCCATGGCGAGCCCTCTCTTGGGACGTCTAGGGGACGTTTTGACGATAGCTCAGACGTCCCTAAACGTCCATACGGACCGTGATACGTCCACTACCTTTCGCGGTCTCCTGATCTCACCGGCAAGCCAGCCGGTTCCAACACCCGGCATGATCAGGAGAACAGACGATGCGTCAGATTCCCGTCGACACCTCCACCGCGACCGTGATGGTCGCCAAGACCCCGCAGCCCAAGGTGAAGGACCGTCGTACCGGCGAGATCGCCACCGACGCCGACACCGGCGCGACGATGATGACTGTCGACGTCATGTTCGCGGCGAACGACGAAGTAGAGATCCTGTCCATCACCGTCCCGGAGCCGAGCATCTCCGGCGAGCTGACCATGGGCACCCCGGTCGCGCTCACGGGCCTTATCGCCCGGCCGTGGGAGAACGAGTTCAACGGCCAGAAGCGGCACGGCATCGCGTTTCGTGCGGTCGCCGTGACCTCGCTCGTCGCCGCTGCCTCGAAGCCCAAGGCGGCCTGACCATGGCCTGGTGCACGGTCGTGCTCGTGATGGTCGTCGCCTCCGCAGTGCTCCTGCGGTGGCGGCGTCCCGCCTGGTACTGGCTGACCTTCGGGGTTGCCCTCGCGAGCGTGCGGGTTCTGGTGCGGTACGCGTCTGTGATGGACGCCTGCGGGCTGACCGTCCCGCCCTCCCGCTGGCGCCTGGCCCTGGCCCGGATGGCCAACCGCCCGATTCCTGGTCCCCGTGCCCCGCGTATTGCCCGGATAGGTCTGACCCGCACCGGCCTGGTCCTGCGTCTCAAGCTCCGTCCCGGGCAGGACGCCTTCGACGTGGCTGCCTCGTGCGACCGGCTGCGGCACTCGTTTGCGATGTACGGCGTCACCTCCCGCGAACTGCACTCGGGTGTCGTGGAGTTGCGGATGACCGGCTACGACGTGCTCAAGCGGGTGCAGATGCCCGCCAGGACCGACACGCGCCCGATGCGGGTCCCGGTTGCCCTGCGTGAGGACGGGGCCGTGCACTACCGCGACTACCGGGCAGTGCCGCACGCCCTCACTCTCGGTGCCACCGAGTCCGGCAAGTCCGTCTATCAGCGCAACCTCGTTGCCGGGCTGGCCCCGCTCGATGTGGCGCTGGTCGGCATCGACTGCAAAGGGGGCGTGGAACTCTTCCCGCTGGCCCGCCGGTTCACGGCGCTGGCCGACACCCCCGATACCGCCGCCGCTCTGCTCGATGCCCTCGTCGCACACATGGCGGACGTCTACCAGCTCATCCGCGCCCAGCAGCGCATCACCGTGGATGTGCCGGATGCGGAGATTGCCGCGGACATCTGGGACCTGCCCGCCGACCTGCGCCCCATCCCGGTCGTGGTGCTGGTCGATGAGGTCGCCGAACTCGCCTTGTTCGCCAGCAAGGCGGAGGAGAAGCGCCGGGATCAGATCATCACGGCGCTCGTCCGCCTCGCCCAGCTCGGCCGCGCCGCGGGCATCTACCTGGAGATCTGCGGGCAGCGCTTCGGCTCCGAACTCGGCAAGGGCATCACCATGCTCCGGGCCCAGCTCACCGGCCGCACCGCGCACCGAGTCAACGACGAATCGTCGGCGAACATGGCCTTCGGTGACATCGCCCCCGACGCGGTCCTCGCCGCGATCCAGATCCCTACCGATGCCCCCGGCATCGCCATCACCGGTGACTCGACGGGTGGTTGGGCCCGTATCCGTGCTCCGCACACCACGCTGCGACAGGCCGTGAACATCTGCAACCGGCACGCCGACCGCACCCCGGACCTGCCCGCGCTGGCCCCGTTCCGGCCCCGGTTTGGCCCACTGGCCCCGGTCACCGCCCCGGCCGTCGAGACCGCCCCCGCCGCGGCCTGATCCATCCCCGGTTCCACCGGTCGGCGCGACCGCCTCGCGCCAGGTCCTTACCCCCTCCATGCCTGACACCGGAAGGAGCACCACCCATGGCCACACGCAAGCCCGCCGCCCGCAAGCCCGCCGTCCGCAAGCCGAGGGCGAAGCAGTGCCCGGCCTGCAAGGGCACCGGTGAAGTCGCCGTCACCGTCCACGTCGGCCGTAAGCGCCGTCTGGTCGGCCAGCAGACCGGCCTCTGCCTCGGCTGCTTCGGCACCGGCGAAGCGCTCCAGGCCTGAACAGCCGCCACCCACAGAAGAGGAGCCCGTGATGGGTCTGTTCGGAACATCGCCGCGTACTGCTGAACGGTCCCTGTCCACGCCGAAGGTCGAGTGCCCGCAGTGCTGGCGGCACGCCCACGACCGCACGGTCCACAGGGGCCTGCGTGGGGACTGCCCGCAGTGCGTGGACCACATGGTCAACGGCTGCCCCGGCTTCAACCGCCGCTGACCGCGCCGGGATGGGGCGGCTGGACCTCGTGAGCCCCGCCCCGTCCAGGCCCAACCACCCTGAAGGAGGTGAAGACATGACCCGTTCGATCCGCCCCGATGCCGTCCTCGTGCAAGCTGTGATCGCTGGTGCGCTGTCCTTCGCCCACCTGCACGACCTCGCTGACGCGGCTGGACAGACCGGCTGGAAGGCTTGGGCCTACCCGATCAGCGTGGACCTGCTGTTGGTCGCTGCCTGGCGACGGCTGCGCAACTCCGGCCCCTCCCGGCTGGCGTGGTCCTGGTTCCTGATTGCTTTGGTTGCCTCGCTCGGCGCGAACGTCGCCACTGCCGGATTTTTGAACCTGCAACATCCCCCGGCCTGGCTGCGCTTCGGCGTCGCGGGATGGCCCGCGCTCGCCTTCCTCGGCGGCACACTCCTCGCCCACTCGAACTCAGCCGGGGACCGGGTGCCGGTTCCGCCGGCGCCCGCAGTCCCGGCCCCCGAAGCCGAAGGCACTGTCATCGAGCCGGACCCCGCCGAAACCGCGGAGCCCGCACCGGTGGTTGCTGCCGAGCCTGCCCCGGCTCTGCCCGCTGCCGATCCGGCTCCCGCCGTTCCGGCCGCGCTGGTTGACCACGCCCGCAAGGTCGCCGACGAGCACCACGCCCGTACCGGCGCCCGCATCGACACCGACACCCTGCGCGCTCGCCTCGGCGTCCCCGCCCCGCTCGCCAACGCCATCGCCGCCCAACTCACCTGACCCGAAAGGAGCACCACCCGTCATGACGGCCCGCGACTTCTTCCACTCCGTGATGCGCATCGGCCCCGTGCAGATCGGCACCCACCGCGATCGTCACGGCCACACCAAGCACGCCGCCGTGTGCAGCGCTGACAACTGCGGCTGGTCCTCCGACTACTCCAGCCAGTCGGCCGCGCAGCTCGCCGCCCGCACCCACCGCTGCAAGGTCCGCTAGGAGGTCACCGGCATGGACGTCCCGCTCTGGTTCGCCCTGCTTGCCGTCGGCTACCTCGGCGTCAAGCTCATCCGCCCGCCCGCATGGCTCATCGGCGTTCTCCTGCTCGGCGGCTTCCTCCTCGCCGACAGCGTCCTCGCCCCCGCCATCAACACATTCGTCAAGTAGCCCACCACAGAAGGGTGTTCACCGATGCTCCGCCCGAAGATTCCGACCATGCCCACACCGACCGGCCTCGTCACTCCGCCCGCCGTCGTGGAGCCGACCGCCATCGTCCCCAGCGCGCAGACCCCCACTCCGCCGCCCGCGATGGCCCCGGCGCCGTCCCGGCCGGTGGTCCAGCTCACCCCCGGCACCGTGGTCGCCCTCGTCGGCAGCGGCATCGCTGGCGTCCTGGTCGTCGGCGCCGTGCTCGTCTCGCTCCTGCTCGCGGTCGCCATCACCGGCGCATCAGTCGCCGTGTGCGCTGTGGTCCTGCGCTCCCTGCTGGCCTCCGAGGCCAAGCGCCGTTGACCGGCCCCCGGGCGGCCCTGAAACCGCCAAGTCTCCGCCGCCCGGGCGCCGTCCCTGCCCGATCCACTGAACCGGAAGGAACCTCCATCATGACCGGCCACACCCCGGCTCCGGCTACAACGGCACGGATCTGCCCGAACTGCGACGGCTTCGCCACCGCCGCCATCACCTCCGGCGGCCGCAACGCCCGTGGACACCTGCGCACCCTCACCGTCGACTGCACGGCCTGCCACGGCACCGGCATCCGGCACGCCCGCGTCGCCCAGTTCGCTGGGGGCCGCGTATGACCGACACCGCGACCTTCGCGGGCCTGGACCCGATCACCCTGGGAGACCTCCTCCGGGTGGCCGGGTCCCCGGGCTTCGACCGCTGGCAAGACCAGATCCGCCGCACCGGTGGCTGCGCCAACCCGATCCACCTCACCGGCTGGACCCTCACCAAAGACAAGACCACCGGCGAGACCCTGCATCACTACTCCACAGAGGGTGAGCCGGGCGGACGCCTCCGCATCGCCTGCGGCAACCGCCGCGCCTCCCGCTGCCCGGCCTGCGCCTGGACATACGCGGGCGACACCTACCACCTCATCCGCGCCGGACTCGCCGGAGACGCCGACAAGGACATCCCGGCCACCGTCCGCGAACACCCCCGCGTCTTCGCCACCTTCACCGCCCCGTCGTTCGGCCCGGTCCACAACCGGCCCGACCGTGGTGTCTGCCGCTGCAGCGTTCGGCACGCCGCCGACGATCCCGCGCTCGGCACGGCCCTGGACCCGGCCACCTACGACTACGCGGGCACCGTGCTCTTCAACAACCACGCGGGCGACCTGTGGATGCGCTTCGTCAACCGGCTCCGCCGTGAGATCGCCGCCCGCGCCGGACTGACCCAACGCGAACTGGCTGACGTGTGCCGCGTCTCCTACGGCAAGGTCGCCGAGTTCCAAAAGCGCGGCGCCATCCACTTCCACGCTGTGATCCGAATCGACGGCCCCGACGGCCCTGCAACCCCGCCGCCGTCCTGGGCCAGCACCAACCTGCTCACGGCCGCGATCCGCGCCGCCGCCGCGCACACCTACACGAGCGTCAGCGTCCCGGCCTCCGGTGACCAACCCGCCCGTACGTTCCGGTGGGGCCGACAACTCGACGTCCGGCCCGTGAAGGCCTTCGGAGACGGCTCCGACATCACAGAGCAGGCCGTCGCCTCCTACGTTGCCAAATACGCCACCAAAGCCGCCGAGAACACCGGAACCCTCGACCGCCGGATCGGCGAACTCGCCGAACTCGACCGCCACAGCGTCCCCGACCACGCCCGCCAACTCATCACCGCATGCCGCGACCTCGACCCGCTCTACCCGGACCGGCGGCTGTGGGCCTGGGCTCACATGCTCGGCTTCCGCGGCCACTTCAGCTCCAAGTCCCGCCGCTACTCGACCACCCTCGGCGAACTCCGCCAAGTCCGCGCCGACTACCGCGCCACACAAGAACGCGCCGCCCTCGGCCTGGACGATGTCGAGCCGGACACCGTCCTCGTCCTCGCCGACTGGCAATACGCCGGACACGGCCACACCCCCGGCGAATCCGCCCTCGCCGCCACCATCGCCCGCGACCTCCAACTCAACCGCGACACCGCCCGCGAAACCTTGAAAGGAGAACCGGCGTGAAAGACGAGCTGATGACCGTCCCGGAGATCCTCGCTGAACTCAAGGGCATCTCGCGCCGGACCTTCTACCGCTGGCGCGAACTGGGACACGCCCCGCAGGCCTTCAAGTTGCCCAATGGTGAACTGAGGGTCTGGCGGAGCGACTTCACGGCATGGCTGAATAGCCGAGAAAGGGTTGCGGCATGAAGTCACTCGACGTGAAGGTCTGGGGCGTACGGAAGAGGAACACCAAGAAACCGTCCTACGATGTCAGGTGGATCGTCGCTGGCAACGTGTTCTCCGATCAGTTCCGCACCAAGGGACTTGCCGACAACTACCGTTCCAAGTTGCTCCGTGCCATGCGCGACGGAGTGGAATTCGACACGGTGACCGGGCTGCCGGATTCGATGGTCGAAAAGGCGCCCTCGATGACGTGGTATGCCTTCGCGTTGAAGTACCTTGCGATGAAGTGGCCGCACGCTGCGCCGAACACACGCGACGGAATCAACGAGTCGCTGACCGCGGTGACTGTGGCGCTCCTCGACGATCGTCCAGGACGACCGGCTGATGATCTGCTTCGGAAGGCTCTCCGGAACTGGGCCTTCGTCCTGCCTGGTCCCGACGACCGCGAGTTGCCGACTGAGATCGCGAACGCGCTGCACTGGGTGGGGAAGGCTTCGCGCCCGCTGTCGGACCTCGGCGACGCATCGATCGCCAGGGCCGTGCTGGACTCCTTGAAACTGAAGCTCGACGGGACGGCTGCGGCTGCGGAAACCGTACGGCGCAAGCGGCGGACACTCGTCAATTCCATGCACTATGCGGTGGATCTCGGTGAGTTCAAAGAGAACCCGGTCACCTCGGTTCGCTGGAAAAAGCCGAAGGTTGTCAAGGAAGTCGACCCCCGTGTGGTGGCCAACCCTGAACAGGCCCGTGCTCTTCTGGCCGCAGTCTCGTACATCGGCGGCTATGGTCGGGCTCGCGGTCGTCGACTGGTCGGCTTCTTCGCCTGCATGTACTACGGCGCTTTGCGTCCGGCCGAAACTGTCGGTCTTAAAGAGGCAGACTTGAAGCTGCCTGAAAGCGGCTGGGGAACTGCGCTGCTGAATAACACTCGCCCCAGCGTCGGCAAGCGGTGGACCGACTCCGGCGAAACGCACGACGACCGCGGGCTCAAGAACCGGCCCGTGGAAGAGGTCCGGCCTGTGCCGATCCCGCCGCATCTCGTCGCGATCCTGCGGGACCACATCGACACCTTCGGCGTGGCCGACGATGGGCGCCTCTTCACCAACGAACGCGGGGGAGTGGTCGGCTCGTCGACGTACTTCCGCGTGTGGCAGGAGGCTCGCGCGCTGGCGCTCCCGCCTGCCGTTTTCGCCTCACCGCTCGCCGCCCGCCCATACGACCTACGGCACTCGGCGCTGTCGACCTGGCTCAACTCCGGAGTCGACGCAACGGAGGTTGCCGAACGCGCAGGCAACAGCGTTGAGGTCCTGCTGAGCCGCTACGCGAAGTGCATCGACGGTCGGCAGGAGACCGGCAACCGCAAGATCGAAGAGCTACTGCGCGAGTACGAGTGATCCCACACGCGCCGCGCTACGCTTCAGGCCCCTGGATTCGTCCGGGGGCCTTCGCCGTTCCTGGGGCTGACCAGGGGCGATGCCTCAAGATCGTGTCCACGAATAGTCCACGGACTCCGACATAGGACCGCTCACGGTGGCATACGGCTGCACATACGCGAAGACCCCACCCTCAGCGTTTCCGCTGGTGACGGGGTCTTTGGGCACCTCATAAGGGGTGCCCCCGGCAGGATTCGAACCTGCGCACACGGCTCCGGAGGCCGTTGCTCTATCCCCTGAGCTACGGGGGCGTATCGGCGCTGTGTTCGCGGCGACGGGTAGAACCCTACCAGCTCTTTCGGGGCGGCCATGAACGGGTTTTGGCGGGGCGGGGTTGGTGTCCTGAGCAGGGGAGCTGTGGTGTCCGGAGGTAGGACACGCACCCACTTCGCGGAGGGGTGAGCGTCCGCCCTCGTGTCGGGCGGCGGACGCCCACCCCTCCCTCATGTCGGGCCGGCGGACGCCCCCCCCCCCCCCCCCCCGGGGGGGGCCCGCCCCCCCCCCCCCCCCCCCCCCCCCCCCCCCAACCCCCCCCCCCCCCCCCCCCCCCCCCCCCAAACCCCCACCCCCCCCCCCCCCCCCCCCGCCGGGCGGGGCCCCCCCGCCCCCCCCCCAAAAAAACCCCCCGGCCACGC